>JBEKNX010000399.1:0-4394 GCA_049522375.1 Acidimicrobiales bacterium
TCAACATCGACGGGAGAATGATCGCCCAGCGCGTATCGACGAGATTCACCTTGCTCAGCAGCAAATAAGTCGGAACCGCGAGAACGGTGAACGGGACCATGATCGAGCCGAGGACCATGCCAAAGAGGGCATTTCTTCCCGGAAACTCGAACTTGGCAAATCCGTAACCTCCGAGAGCAGCAAGCAGTGCGGCGGCGAGCGCACTTACCCCGGCATAGAGCGCGGTGTTCCCTAACCAGCTCGCGAAGACCCCGTCCTGGTACGTGAAGAGGGCACGGATGTTGACCAACAGGTTGAAGCCACCGGCGGAAAACCAAAGACCGAAACTGTGGAACAGCTGCGTCACGTTCTTCGTCGAAGAGATCACGAGCCAGAGGAGCGGCAAGAGGAAGTAGATGAGGAACGCGAACATCGCCAGCATGAGGACCTTGTTCGGCGCGCGGTCACGACGGCCCGAGCGCGCCCTTCGAGCTGTCCCGCTCATGACCTTTGTCCGCGGCGACTCAGCTGTCACCGTCACCGGTCTCGCCCTCGACGGTTCATGCTAAAGATGAGCCCGTACGAAAAGACGAGAATCACGAAGCCGACTAGGAACGAGATTGCAGCCGCATAGTTGGGCTCCTGATCGGTGAACACGAGGTTGTACGCGTAGAGATTGGGCGTGTAGGCGTTGCCTATGACCGTCGGCGCAAGCCCGGACATGATGTTCGGTTCGCTAAAGAGCTGGAAGGCGCCGATCACCGCGAAGAACGCGAGCAGTTGCAAAACCGGGAGGATCATGGGGATCTTGACGCTCCACGCCGTCCGCAACGCCCCGGCGCCGTCGACCGATGACGCGTCGTACAGTTCGGTCGGGATTGCCTGGAGAGCCGCATATATAACGACCATCGTGTAGCCGATGAACTCCCACCAGACAATGTTGGCGATCGACCCGAGCATCCACCGAGAGCTCAGGAAGCCGAACGGTTTTACGCCGATGTCACGGGCAATTTCGGCAAAGAGGCCGAACGATGGACCATATAGGTAACCCCACATCAATGCCGCGACGACGCTCGGCACGGCGTACGGGACAAACATACCAAGGCGGATGAACCGCACGAACCGCACGCGTCCGCTGTCGAGCGCCAGAGCGAAGAAGAGCGCCAGGCCGAGCATCACAGGCGCCTGGAACAACAGGTACTCGGTAACCCTTCTCATCCCCTGCAAGAAGAGGGAGTCGGAGAGCGCGGCGGTGTAGTTCGCGAGCCCCACGAAGACGGTCCCGCCGACCAGCCGGCTCCTAAAGAGGCTTATATAGAAGGCGTAGCCGAGCGGCAGGACGAGCACGGCAACGAACGCAAGGAGGAAGGGTGCAACGAAGAGATACCCAGTCAGGGCGTGCCTGGCTCGGCGCCGGCCGCCAGGCCCGGACCGTGTGCGGGTTCGGGCCTGGCGGGCCACAGGGGCAGCCATCAGCTCATCCAGCGCTTACCGTGAAGCCCTGGTTCTTTGCATAGGAGACGACCGCGGCCTGCCATGCTTGCAACGCCGGCAGAATGTTCGTGTCCTTGTTGGCGAACGCCGTGCCGACCGTACTCGAGAACTCCGAGGCGACGTAGTCGTTGAACGGGGCCCACTGGAAGGACGTGTCCACGCCTCCGGCGATCTTCGCGAAGACCCGGTTGACCTCCTGACCTCCGTAGAACGGCACTTTTTGATTGAGGAAGGCGGGTTTATCGGCTTCTGCATAGGTCACAGGGAAGCGGAACTGGTCTTCGGCGAGGTAAGCAGCGGCCTGCGGATTTAGGACGGTGAACTCAAGAAATGAAGTAACCGCAGCCGGGTATTTCGTGCCGATATACCCGACTGTGGCGCCGCCACCCTCGTTCCCGGAGATGTTGGCACCGGCAGTCCACTGCGGGAGTCCCGCCGCACGCCAGAGGCCGGATGTGTTCTTCGCCACGCTGGTGAGGAAGTACGGGCCCCAGGCTGCCACCAACCAGCTCGCATATTTGCCGTTGCTCATGCCCTGGTACCAGTCGGTGGTGTAATCGGCGTCGGCGGCCACGGAGCCGTTAGCAATAAGACCGGCCCAGTAGTTAGCCACTTTCTGAATTGGGGCACTCGTGAGATTGATCGTCCAACTCGTCTTCCCGGTCTGCTTGAACGGCCTCGCACCGGCTTGCCAAATGAGGCCCATAAATGCGTTGTAATCCGTCGGCGAGAAGTCGGTTAGGTAGCCAGTTGGATCAGCAGCATGGAACCTCGCGGCGGCGCTCGCGAACTGCGCGTATGTGGTGGGGATAGCGATGCCGTACTTCTCCAAGAGGTCCGCCCGATAGAGCAGACCCATCTGCCCGGTGGCCAGGGGAATGCCGTAAACGTCACCACCCGCCGTCACTTGACCCCACACCCATGGGATGAATTGCTTCGCGTAGGAATTGACCCCGTACGTCGACAAGTCGAGCAGGCTGTTGGTTGTCTCGAAAGTCCTCATCTCGGGGAACTCCATATCAATGATATCAGGAACTCCCTTGTGAGCCAGGACGGCTGTCCGCAGTTTGGTGTACTCCGCGAGACCTTGGCCGGCGTTCACCACGTTGATCGTGACGTTGGGATGAAGCTTCTCGTACATCTTGGCGAGAGTCGGGGCGAAGGTGTCCCACGACCAGTAGGTCAGCGTAATAGGCGCGGACGATTGGGCGCGGCGCGCAGAAGTCGTTGAGGCGTTGACGCTGGTTGCAGCGGTTCCCACTAACCCTGCCGTCGCGATACCAGCGACAACGGTTCGTAAGATTGCTGAGGTCGTATGTTGTGAAGATATTACGTGTCTGCTGTTTTTGTGCATGCGGTCCTCCTGTTAGTGGTGCCTGGCGCAGAGCAGTTAGGAAACGGCACTAAGACCCTCCGTTCCCAGCAGTACAGGGCGGGTGCTCTGCCACGAACCGCCGAGCCGTTGGCTGCAGCTTTCGGTAGACGCAGCTTCGGGGTGGGTGGACGCGGCTTATATACTCGAGTAGTTCACCGACGCGTAGGAAGGTATGAAAGGTTGCGTTGCGGCGATGTTACACATCTAGCTCCTTTCCTGTGGTGTCCGCCGCGTGGACGATGGCGTAATGGAGCTGCGGCTTCGCGACGCGGGTTCGACGGGTACCGGTCGTTTGGATCGTGACCGGGCCGCTGGCGCCGCGACGGCAGGTGCTAGAGCGGACCATCATCAGGCTCGCCACCTCCGTGTGCGCCGAAGGCAACGGACCGCTCTCGATCATCTTGACCAGCATGTCAAGCGCCGTCGTGGCGACGGCGTCGAAGTTGACTCGCATCGTCGTGAGCGAGGGAATGAGAAACTCGGCCTCCGGGCTGTCGTCAAAACCGGCGACGCTAACATCCTCAGGCACCCTTCGCCCGGATGCAGCAAGAGCACCTAAAACGCCGACGGCCATATGATCGTTAGCGACGAATATAGCCGACACATCGCGGTTCTTTGCCAACTGTAGGCCGAGGTCATAACCGGACCGAGGCGTCCAGTCGCCCCTCGCGTAATCGGGCACAGGTCGGCCGGCTCGCTCCAGTGCTGCCTGCCAACCCTTGATCCTTTGGTCTGCCGCCGTCCAACCAGCGGGCCCCGCAATGTGCCAGACCGTTTCGTGGCCCAACGACAGGAGGTACTCGACAAGGTTGCTCGCATCGCCGGCATTGTCGTTGGAGACGCTCGGGATGCCTCGTGTCGACGACCGCCCCAAAGCGACCAGCGGTACGCCCAAAGATTGGAAAAACTTGCTCGCAGCATGGACCGGCTCGATCAGGATGACACCATCGGCCGATTGATCAGCAAAGCGCCTACAAGCGTCTTCGGTACCGCGCTTCGATAGATCACGGAGATGGACAACACTAATGCTGTAGCCCGCGGCGTCCGCCGCGCCTTCGATGAAGCGCAGGAGCGTGGAGGGCCCATAGAGAAGGGACTCAATGCTGATGATACCTATATTGTGCGACCGGCTTTGCGCCAACGACCGCGCCGCAGAGTTTGGATGGTAGCCGAGCTCCTGCATGGCCTCGAGCACCCGGCGGCGAGTTATTTCGGAAACATAGGGGGCCCCGTTTACGACACGGGAAACTGTCTGCGGGGACACGCCGGTCAGTTTGGCGACGTCGCTCATGACCGGAACAGTCCGACCGGTTTTCTTTCTGGCGCGACGGGGGCGGGGGGCCCCGTCGGTCGCTACTGGAATGCTTTTCGTAGTACTACGTGCCACTACGTGCCACTCTCTGTCCAAACTACTGGCGGGCAAAGTTTCTGTTAGCGCTATCATGGTAGCGCTAACAGATATGAGGGGTCAAGGGGGTATCGTCCCGGCGACAGAACACCTACCAGGGTCCGGCTGGACTGTATGCCTGGCTGCGTGGGGGCTGCT
>JBEKNX010000400.1:0-4388 GCA_049522375.1 Acidimicrobiales bacterium
GCGGGTTCTGCCAGGTCGACACGGCCAAGCCCCTGCCCCTGGACCCTGACGAGCCGGCGCGCGTGGCCGAGGCCGTGGCCCGCCTGGGCCTGGCCCACGCCGTCATCACCTGCGTCGCCCGCGACGACTTGGAGGACGGGGGAGCGTCGGGTTTTGCCGACACCATAGACGCCATCCGCCAGCGGTGCCCGGGGACCGCCGTGGAGGTCCTCATTTCGGACTGCAAGGGTGACCCCGCGTCCCTGGAACGGATCTTCCAACGACGCCCCGACGTGCTCAACCACAATGTGGAGACCGTCCCGCGCCTCCAGCGGGCGGTACGGCCGTCAGCTTGTTACCCCCGGAGCCTGGCCGTCCTGGCCCGGGCGGTGGCCGCCGGGCTCACGGCGAAGTCGGGCATCATGCTGGGCCTGGGCGAGCAAGAGGAAGAGGTGATGGGAGTGCTGGCCGACCTACAGGCCGTCGGGGTCAGCATCGTCACGGTCGGCCAGTACCTGCGGCCCACCGCGGGCCATGTGCCGGTCGTCCGCTGGTGGGCCCCGGCGGACTTTTCGCGGATCGCGGCCGCCGGAGAGGCACTTGGCATAGCGCGCGTCGTGGCCTCGCCGCTAACCCGCTCGAGCTATCACGCCCGCCAGGCGGCCACCGGGGCCGGGCTAGCGTGAAAGCGGCCCACTTCGCCGGCCGCTTGGCCCGGGTGCACGAGGCGATGGGCCTGGCCCGTGTCGACGCGCTCCTCCTGTCCCTCGGGGCCGACCTGCCCTGGGTCACGGGCTACGTGGCCATGCCTCTCGAACGCCTGACCATGCTCGTCGTCCCCGCCGAGGGCAGGGGGGAGCCGACCCTGGTGGTGCCCGAACTGGAGGCGCCCCGGGTAACTCCCGTGCCCGGGGTGTTCGCTCTCCAGCCGTGGGGGGAGACCGAAGACCCCATCGGCATCGTTTCCTCGTTGGTGGGCAAATGCGCCGGCGGCGCGCCCACCCTAGCGATAAGCGACAGGGCCTGGGCCACTTTCGTTATGCGGTTGCAAGACAAGTTGCCCGCGGCCCGGTGGCGCCCGGCGTCAGAGGTGACGGCCCGCCTCCGGGCGATAAAGGACGAGGCCGAGGTGGAGGCGTTGGCTAAAGCGTCGGCCGCCGCCGACCGCGTGGCGGCGGCGTTGCTGGGGGGCGAGATCGCTCTGATGGGTCGCAGCGAGCGCGACGTTTCGGTCGAAATAACTCACCGTCTTCTGGCCGAGGGGCACGAGAAGGTCAATTTCGCCATCGTCGCCTCCGGCCCCAATTCGGCCAGTCCGCACCACGAGCCGGGCGAGCGCACCATCAAGCCCGCTGAACCCGTCGTGTGCGACTTCGGCGGGACGCTGGCGGGCTATTGCTCCGACATGACCAGGACGGTGTTCACCGGCCGCCCACCCCGAGAACTAGCCCGGATTTACGAGGTGGTGGCCGAAGCTCAGGCGTTCGGCGTCATGTCGGCACAGGTGGGCGAGTTGTGCAGCGGGGTGGACGACGCCGCCCGACGGGTGATCACCGAGGCCGGGTACGGGGAGTACTTCGTGCACCGGACCGGGCACGGCATCGGCCTGGAGGAGCACGAAGAGCCCTACATAGTGGCCGGCAACTTCGAACCGTTGACCGCCGGTCATGCCTTCTCGGTCGAACCGGGCGTGTACGTGCCCGCTCGTTACGGCGTGCGCATAGAAGACATAGTGGTGGCGACGACGCGGGGGCCGCGGCCGCTTAATGTGGCCGACCATTCCCTAACCGTCCTCGACGTCTGAAGCGCACGTCGTAGGCAGGATTATGCACCTCCTCAGCCTCTGTTTATTCTGCCGGGCGAACATGGTCACGTGAGCACCTTGGCGCCGGCGCGAGCTCAGGCCCCGGTGCCGGCGCCACGAACAGGGGCGCCTCTCCTGAGCCAGAGGGCGAGAGAAGGCCTGGTGGCGTTGCTGGTGGCCATCGGGGCCGGCGGCGTCATCTACATGTGGTGGCACGACACGGCCGCTGCCAGCGTCTGGGGGGCCGGGCCGTGGCTGACGGCCGCGGGCCGGGTGACGGGCCTCGTGGGGACCTACCTGGTGGTGGTGGAAGTGCTGCTCATGGGCAGGGTGCCCTGGCTCGACCGGATGATCGGGATGGACCGCCTGGCGACCTGGCACCGCCGCAACGGCGAGTATTCGATCTGCTTGCTGGTTGCCCACGCCGTACTGACCGTCTGGGGCTACGCCGTGACCGCCCACGAGGGGATAGTCGGCGAGACGAAGGCCGTCGTCCTCACCTACCCGGACATGCTCGCCGCCACCGTCGGGCTCGGGCTCCTGGTATTGGTCGGCGTCCTGTCGGCCCGGGCGGTGCGGCGCCGGGTGAGCTATCACACCTGGTACTTCGTGCACCTTTACACCTACATGGCCCTGGCGCTGTCGTTCGCGCACCAGTTCAACACCGGGGCCGACTTCGCCACCCATCCGCTCAACCGAGTTATCTGGGCGGCCATGTACGGCGCTGTCGCCGCCCTCCTGGTCGCCTATCGAGCCGGCCGGCCGGTCGCCCGCATGTTGCGCCATCGCCTCGTGGTGGTCGGGACCGTGAGCGAAGGCTCGGGGCACACCTCGGTGTACGTGTCCGGTCAGCGGCTCAACGAACTGGGCGCGGAGGCGGGCCAGTTCTTCCTGTGGCGTTTTCTGACCCGGGAGGGCTGGTGGCAGGCCCACCCCTTCAGCCTGTCCGCGGCTCCTAACGGTCGCTGGTTGCGCCTCACCGTGAAGGCGCTGGGCGACCACAGCGCTCAGATGGCCCGGCTGAGACCGGGGACCAGGGTCTTGGTCGAGGGCCCCTACGGCGGGTTCACGGACCGCCGGCGCCGGTGCAGGAAGGTCTTGTTCATCGCCGCTGGCGTCGGGGTAACTCCGCTGCGTGCCCTGTTCGAGTCGACCCCGGTCGGGCCGGGAGACTCGGCCTTCATCTACCGTGCCGGCGCGCTCGATGAGCTGGCCCTGCGGGCCGAACTGGACGACATCGCGGCGCGCCAGCGGGCGCCTGTGCACTACCTGGTGGGCCCGAGGTACGAACACCCCCACTACCTGGCGCCGGGCCACATGCAGAGCCTGGTGCCGGACGTCGGGCAAAGAGACGTCTACATCTGCGGCCCACCCGGGTTCACCCAGACGGTCTCGTCTTCATTGCGGGCATTGGGCGTCCCGCTCCGCCAGATCCACACCGAGTCGTTCGAGCTCTAGGAGGCCAGCCCGGGCATGCGTCGCGCCGTTATCGCCACCGCCGGGACCGTGGTGGGCCTGGTGGCCCTGCTCGGTTACAGGTCCTCGGGCGCCGTCAACGTGCAGCGGGCAACCATCGGCACGGGCCCGTCGGGGCCGGCCACCCCCGCCCCGGGCGCCACCACCTTGCCCTCCAGCGCGCCCACGACCGGGGCGCCGGCGGGCAGGGCCCCGGCGACGACCTCGCCGGCGAGCCGTACCTACGACGGGCAGCTCGTTACGTACATTTACGGCAACATCGAGGTGGCGGTGACGCGGGCCGGGTCGCGGGTCGTCAGCATCACGGTGCCCCAGAACTCGGCCATAGACGGGCGTTCGGCGATGATCAACTCCGAGGCCGTCCCGGTGCTCGTCCAGGAGGCCCTGGCCGCCCAGGGAGCCAACATCGACGTCGTCTCCGGTGCCACTTACACCAGCGACGCCTTTGCCCAGTCCCTGCAGTCGGCCCTCTCGGCGGCGGGCAAATGAGCGACTTCCTCACAACGTCTCCGGCCCGGGCCGGAGCCGTCCACCACGAGGCGGTAATGGGCACGGTGGTCACCTTCGACGTGCGCACCCCGCTACCCGCCGAGCGCGTGGAGGCCGCCGTGCAGGCGGCCGTGGGCTGGCTGCACTGGGTCGACCTGACCTTCAGCACCTACCAGCACGGGAGCGAGGTCAACCGGTTCGACCGCGGCGAACTGGCGGCGGCCGACGGCTGCGCCGAGCTGCGCTACATCCTGCGGCTTTGCCACGAATTGCACGAGAGCACAGGCGGCTTCTTCGATGCCTGGGCCACGGCCCGCTTCGACCCGAGCGCAGTGGTGAAGGGCTGGTCCATCGACCAGGCCTCGTCCATCCTGGTGGCCGCCGGTTTCGCCGACCATGCCATCGACGGCGGGGGAGACGTGCGCCTGGGGGGCACGCCCGGCCCCGGCCTGGTCTGGCAGGTCGGAGTACGCCACCCCCGCCGCCGGGACGCTTACAGCGCCGTCCTGTCCCTTCCCGGTGGCGCGGTGGCGACCTCGGGGACCTACGAACGGGGCGCCCACGTGGTCAACCCACTGACGGGCCGCCCGGCCACCGAACTGGTGTCGGTAACGGTGGTCGGCCCCGAGCTGACCACCAC
>JBEKNX010000401.1:0-4383 GCA_049522375.1 Acidimicrobiales bacterium
CTGACCGTCAGCCGATTCTCGAGTCAGGCCGAGGACCAGCCAAACCTGAACGTATCCCCTTGCACCACCGAAGTGGTGGATCCGGCTCTGATCAGGCTTGTCTCCATCCTCTCTGCCGATTATGGCGTCCCGACACCGAAAACAAGCACGTTATCGACAGCAACATAATACCTGTTACTAGACTCGACTCCCTAAAGGCGTAGCTCACCCTGGGAGATCGACGGCGTCCGGTCTAGGTCGTGCCGGCTGATCTGACGTTCGCGAGTGTTCGGTTAACTGGCCGCTGCCAGCAACCAGACTGGTGAGGTGCCCACGACCCGCCTCTTCCGACCGGTCGGCCAGCGCGAGCCTGACCTGGTCGAAGCAAGCAGATGGGCTGCAGTTCGTCCTCGGCTCGACTGGCAGCCAGTGCCCGGTCCCGTGCACACCGAGGATTACGAACGCGACCGCTGAGCCGAGATCCCTGCGTCCACGCTTGGCGACGACGGGACATGCCCCGCAACCTCATAGGCGGCTACGACGACCCGGCTAGGGGTTGGTGTAGGTCACCCGTTGGGGCAGGCTTACCGCGATCACTTTTCCTGTAAGGTCGCCTGTCCAGTAATCGCCGACGACCTGGACCCAGAGGTTACGCACACCGTCTGGGGTGCCTGCGGGCATGGCCGGGGCGACAACGGTGATCTCGCGTCCATCCGACCGGGTCACTTCGGACGTCCCCAGTGCGCACTGGTCGGCGGTGCCGAGGGCGGGCCTCACGTCGGTCGGGCAGAACAACACCCTGTTCGGGTGCCTCGGAAGGTCAAACGTGTCGCCGTCGCCAAAGCCGCTGCCAAAGATCTCAACTTTGGTCCCACCCCCCGCGGCCAGCAGAGTCGGGCGGACAGTGCCAAGGTCCAACTCAATGGTGTACGGGTGGGGATCCGAGTAGACGTAGGTGTGGTCGCAGCAGCCAAGCTCGACGGGCGCATAGCCACCAGTCAACTGAGATTGGTAGGCGTCGGCGTCGGCCCGAACGTAGACGTCGAACCTCTCGGAGTTGAACGTCCCGCCGGTTACTCCGAGCGCGACGAACGGCCTATATACCCCTAGTTCCGTCCCGTTGTCGTAGGCCACGCCCTCATGAACCAAACAGCGTGGGTCCAGATCGCCAGTCAGCGAGTACGGTGTAACACCCGCCGGGCAGAACAGCGCGCCGTCTTGGGTGCCGTCGGGGCCGAACCCTGTCCCGGAAAGGTCCAAGCCCGGGTCGGCGATAAGCGGGTTCGGTCCGCTCTCCTCCGGCGTGATACTCCCCAGAGCCAAGGTGGACTGCAGCGGCACCGGCCCGGCTATCATGCCGGCGGTTTCGAGGTACACGTCAGAGGTGAACGTGCCGGACGGCAGGGCCCCGAGGTTTAGGCTCTTCATCACGACCGGCCCTCTCGGCGCGTTCGCGTCGATCTCCCCGTCGTTGACCCAATCCCCATGCACGAATATGCAACCGTCATGCCCCGGATTCGGCCCGCTCGGGGATACGCCGGGTATACAGAACCAAAGATCCTCAGTCCACGAGTGAATCCCGAACCCGCTGCCGAGGATCTTGACCGGGCCCGGTGAGCTCGGTGACGGGACGACGCTGGTGAGCGCCATGACGTAGCTGAACTGCGGTGTCGGAGGCGGGTCCGTCGAGCTGGCCACGACGGCGCCGCTCGCGTCCAAGAGCTTGACGACCACGTTCATCGGCACCGGGCTCTTCCTCGGCGGCTCATTTGACACAGTGGGGAGCGGGGGGATCTGGAGCCTGATCGCCGTGTCGCTCCTCGAGACGATGATCGCGCCGACGCAGTCGCTCGGGCCAGAGGCGGTACAGAACCCCACTTCCGATCGTGTCCCGGCCTCCTCGAAGCCCGTCCCGCTCACCGTCGCTTCCTGCCCTGTCTCGCCCGTCGTGGGGTTGTTGTTGGGTGATCCCTCCGGCGGGTCCACGCCCGTCACGACCACCTGGGCGAAGGGGCTGAAGTTCGCGATCCCCGACGAGCTGGAGAGGTCGACCTGCACCACGCTCGGCTTGTAGCGGTCCCTGTTGGTCGCGGGCTCAACGAAATACTGCCCGGCGTCAAGTTCGATCGTCTGGTAGTGCCCATGGCCATCGGTGGTGGCACTGGCCACGACCACGCCGTTGGCATCACGCACGTCGATCACCACGCCGGCCACGGGCTTCCCGTCGGGGCCGGTTACCGTCCCGGAGATGTCGTACTTGGTCGACGTGGTGCCGAGGACCTTGGTCAAGCCAAACCGCCCCGCCTCGCTCACGCATCCTGGACCTCCATGACCGCCGACCTCCGCCAGGGGGATCTGATGCTGCCCGGCCGGTGCGTTGAACGTAGCGCCGTCCACAACGAGGTGGTCGCCCGGGTACGGGGGACTGGTCGAGTAAACGCCCGCGCCCTGGCGCGTGTCGGTGACATAAGCGGTGTAGGTCGTCACGCCCGGCGTGATCGGGACATCGACGAAGTCGACCGTCTCGCACACGGGCCCCGAGCCCGGGCCGGGCGCTGCAGACATGCTGCGTTCGGCAATACTCCCGCCAAGGATGGGGACCGTCGCTGTTGTCATCGGGGCCCGCGACTCGTCGTCAACCTGGTCGCCCCAACAGGCGACCTTGGCGCCTTTGAGTAGGGCGCAGTGCCCGCCGTCGCCGGCGACGGCGCTGGCCGCCTGGGAGCCGCCACTCACATAGCTCTGATTGGAAGTCGTTGCGCTAGCGGGCGGCACGGCCAGAGCGAGCACGGCCAGCACAGACGCCGCCACGGCGACGATCGTGACGTTGGATAGGTAATGCCGGCCCACGATGCCTCCTCGCGCAAGTCGAGTTCGCCGACGCGTCCCGGCGGGGGCACTATTCTCCACTACCCGGGTCCGGCCCGCAATAAGGACAGCCGCTGGTCCAGCTCGTCTCCCGTGACCGCAGCCGGTGCGGTGGGCCCGGGCGTGGCCGGCGAGGTGGGATGCAGTCCGAGCCGGCTCAGCCGGACACGGTACTGGCTGGCGACCAAGTCGGGACCAGAGCAGCTCAGCGCGGCGCCCGGGGGACGGGCCCGAGCTCACCATCACCGGTCATGGCTTCGGCGCCCCCGACGACCGGGTGGTCGTGTCCTTCTGCCGCAAGGGTCAGCGAACGATTTCGCCAAGGGTTGCAAAACGGGTCACGGCGAGGCTGGTGACGAAGTTTTCAACCCTCTCAGCCGGCACCAACATCAAGGTCGTCGCCCCGACCGGGGCCGATCGCAGGGACGGCGGCAGCGCCCCCGTCCCGGTGTTCGTCATCGTGTACCCCAGGTCCAGCGACCCGGACAACGTCGGGACGTCCAGCCCCGCACCCGTTCAACTACGAGATCGCCGTCACCCATATCGAGCGGTTAAGCGGCAGCGGGCAGTTAAGTACCGACATCGAGCAGTCAGCGGCACCGGGGGGAGGGACCGGGCTCACCATCACCGGGCACGGCTCCGGCGTCCCTGAGGACCTTGTGAAGGGGGTCCTCTGGCCGGAGGGCTCGCAGTCCGACACCGCGAAGGGTTGCGAAGCAGGTAACGACGATGAGCGCGCGCTCCGCCAGGCCGTGACCGTCGCCCTCCGGCACGACAAAGACACCGTCGCCGAGGAAGTCGCCACCAATATCAACAGTGGCGACCAGCCGTTCATCTTCGTTTAGCCGAGAGGCACTACATCATCACCGCCCTGGTCGGGTCCTCATTCGACGGTCGCTATCGCCGTCGTGCCCGGCAAGACCGTGAGAGTCTCGATCACCAGCGCCTGCTTATGACATCCGACGCCCCACGTGGCCGGCTGGCGAGCGCAGAATAACCATTATTGTGTACGCGTTTTTGCTTCCTCGACCGCGGAGAAACGTCGCGGAACGACGGTGATGCGCTCGTCGGGCGCGGTGGTCCCCAGGCAGCAGCTGCCCCATATTGCGCGCCCAGAACGCTCGTACAGGCCGCGTGCCGCAGCGAGGGTGCGCCTCTCGCGAACACACGACTGGGGGTGTATGCTGATTTGCATGCAATCTACGAGTGTGCGGATTGATGGCGAGACGCATGAGGAGCTTAAGCGGCTGGCGGACGAGCTCGGCACTACGGTCGGTCGCACCGTCGGCCTTGCGGTTCGCGCTCTCCGCCAAGACCGTGTCGGGGAGCAGCTGGCTCAGCCGCTGCGCGCCGATGAGGCGGCCTGGCTCGATGCTGACCTCGGGTGACGTTGTCGACCTCGACCTCGGCCTGCCCCAGGGTCGAGAAGCTGGCTTTCGCCACCCTGTGGTAGTCGTATCGGCACAGCGCATCCTCAGCGCCGGGCCCTCCGTGGTCTACGTGGTGCCGCTGACCTCGACCGTCCGCGGGTTCCAC
>JBEKNX010000402.1:0-8553 GCA_049522375.1 Acidimicrobiales bacterium
CGAGGTCGAAGCGGAACCCGTCCACGTGCATCTCCGTGACCCAGTAGCGCAATGAGTCGAGCACCAAGCGCAGCGCGGCCGGGTGCCCGACGTTGAGGCTGTTGCCGGTGCCGGTGGTGTCGAAATAGTGGGCCCGGTCGTCGTCCACCAGACGGTAGTAGGCGGGGTTGTCTATGCCCTTCAACGAGAGCGTGGGCCCGAGGTGGTTGCCCTCAGCAGTGTGGTTGTAGACCACGTCCAGGATGACCTCGAGCCCGGCGACGTGAAGAGCCTTCACCATCGCCTTGAACTCGTCCACCTGGTTGCCGCCCGTCCCGCTCGAGCTGTACCCGCCGTGAGGGGCCAGGAAGGCGACGCTGTTGTACCCCCAGTAGTTGCGCAGCCCCCGCTCCAGGAGGTGGGCGTCGTGGACGAACTGGTGCACGGGCAGCAGCTCGACGGCGGTGACCCCCAGGTCGGTCAGGTAACCCGTCACCGCTGGGTGGGCCAGGCCGGAGTAGGTGCCGCGCAGGTGATCGGGTACGCCCGGGTGCTGTCGCGTCAGGCCCTTGACGTGCGTCTCGTAGATGACGGTCTCGTCCAGCGGGGTGCCGGGCGGGGAGTCTGTGCCCCAGTCAAAGTGCCGGTCGGTGACCACGCACTTCGGCATGAACGGCGCCGAATTGGCGCTGTTGGCCTCGTCCGGTTCGTCGAAGCGGTGCCCGAACACCTCTTCGCCCCAGCTGACCTCGCCGTCGACGGCGGTGGCGTGGGGGTCCAGGAGTAGTTTGGCCCCGTTGCAGCGCAGCCCTTCTGCCGGTGCCCACGGGCCGTGCACCCGGAGCCCGTAGCGCTGGCCTGGACCGGCCCCGGCCACCAGCCCATGAAAGACGTGGGCCGTGCGTGCCGGCAGCTCGATGTGCTGTTCGTGCCCGTCCCGGTCGAAGAAGCAAACCTCGACGGCGTCGGCGACTTCCGACGACACGGCAAAGTTGGTCCCTTCCGCCGTAGGGGTGGGCCCGAGCGGGAACGGGCGGCCCGGTTGAACTTCCATCCGCCAACCGTACCCATGCCGGAGCCGGACCAGGCATGCCTTGTACCGATGGCCCTATCCTGGGCCAGACGCCTGCGGCCCGCACGCCGCCGGTGACAAGAGGAGGCATCAGGTATGCGAGTCCTGTTCGTGGGGGGTACGGGCCTTATAAGCAGCGCCTGCTCCGCGGCCGCGGTCGCCGCTGGGCACGACCTTTGGCTGCTCAACCGAGGGCGTTCCCGCCTCGAGGTCCCCGTACCCCCCGAACGGACCATCATCGCCGACGCCTACAACGAGGCCGAGGTACGGGCGGCCCTGAAGGGACGCGAGTGGGACGCGGTGGTCCAGTGGGTCGGTTACCTTCCTGCCCAGGTACAACAGGACATCAGGGTCTTCTCGAGCGCCGGCCAGTACGTGTTCATTTCCACCGCCGCCACCTACGAGAAGCCGCCGAGCCACTGGCTGATAACGGAGAGGACGCCGCAGTCCAACGCCTACTGGGACTATGGCCGCCAGAAGATCGCGTGCGAGAAGCTGTTGGTCGAGGCCGGGGAGCGGAGCCTGTTCCCTTTCACCATCGTCAGGCCCTCGCTCACCTACGGGGTGTCCCAGATCCCGGTGGTCATCGGCAGCTGGGACAAGCCCTTCACCATCGTCGACCGCATGCGCCGCGGGGCTCCCATCATCGTCCCCGGCGACGGCACCAGCCTGTGGACGATCACCCACAACAGCGATTTCGCCCGGGGCCTACTCGGCCTCCTCGGCAACCCCGCCGCCCTCGGCCAGGACTTCCACATCACCTCCGACGAGGCTCTGACGTGGGACCAGATCTACTCCCAGGTGGGTGCGGCCGCGGGCGTCGCCCCCAACATCCTCCACGTCCCCAGTGACGCCATCGCGGCGGCGGACCCGAGCGAGCTCGGAAGCCTCTTCGGCGACAAGATCTACAGCACCGTGTTCGACAACAGCAAGCTTCGCAGCCTCGTCCCCGACTACCGGGCGACGGTGCCGTTCGCACAAGGCATCACCGAGACGATCGCTTGGTTCGACGCCGACCCTGACCGCCAGGCGATCGACGAACCTGCAAACCGCCGCTGGGACAACCTCGCCGCCGTCTACCAGGAGGCCTTGGCCCGGGTGCGCTGAAGTCCCTGCCCGGGGGGCCGTCTCCCGGGGGCTTGGCCCCGCTCGTCAGGTCGGGCACTTTCCCGGGACCTGGCCGGGCTGCAAGCCGGGCGGTATGTACTGGCCGTCATAAAACGAGGAGGTGTCGGGGGCCACCTGGCTGGGCGGAGTCGTCGCCAAAACGCCCGACGACGCGCCTGTGGCTTCAGTACCTGTGGCCTCAGCGCCGGCCTCGAGCAAAGCTGTGAGGACAGCTTCGGCCGGGGCTGTCGGGCCGTCCGCCGGGTTCATGCTGACCGCGGCCGTGCTGCTGACCGCGGCCGTGGCGGTGGTCGCGGCCGTGCCCGGGGCAGTTTTCGCCGGGGGAAGGCCGTAGCTCAGGAACTGCTGGACCATTTGCTGGTCCGCCGAGAGGACTGGGTCGAGGGCGCCGGGGACCTCGGTCGAGTTGACCGTCGGATAGGTCCACTCGGGGATGCCGGCGGCGTTGGCGTGGCGGAGCACGGAGGCGAGGCTCAGGAGCTGCGAGCTGGAGAAATTGTCGTCCACCGTGAGACTGCCGGCGATGCCGGCGATCACGCCATTGAGGGCCACGGGGTTGGTGGGGGCCACCTGCTCTGCCCTCTTTATGGCTAGTTTGACGAAGTCCTGCTGGCGCTGGATACGGGCCAGGTCGCTTTCGGGCACGAGCTGGTACTGCCAGGAGCCGTCCAGGTAGTACTGGTACTCCCGGGAGCGGACAAAGGCCAGCGCTTGGCTCCCTTTCAGCAGGACGCACCCCGCCTGGGGCACGCTCAGGTCCGAGTACAGGTCCCGGGCCGGTGTGGGGAAGTACTGGTACACACCACCGATAGCGTCGGAGATCTGGGTGAACGAATAGAAACTGACCACCATGAAGTGGTTCAGGTCGATCCCTAGGTCCTGCTCGATCGTGCTCACCAGCAGGTCCGGGCCGCTGTTGAAGGCCGCATTTACCCGGGCGGTGCCTATGCCGGCGACGGGTAACAGCAGGTCCCGGGGAATGGACAAGATGGCGACGCTCGAGGTGGCAGGGACGATGCGCACGAGCATGATGGTGTCGGAACGCTGTCCGCTGACGCTCTCCGCGCTCCCGAAAATGGCGCTGGCCCCCGTGCCGAGGTTGCGGGTGTCGCTGCCCACGGCGAGCACTGTGATCGGTGACCCGGGCTTGGGGGCGGGCGTCAGGCCGTGGACCATGACCCGGTTGACCTGCCCGAGACGCCATTGGACGTACCCATAGGCGGACACGCCCAACGCCAGCATCGCCAGGACGACGATGTTGGCCCCTATCAGCACCCGTCGGGGCCACCGCCGGTGGTGCCGGATCTGGGGCGAGGGAGCCCCGTGCTGAGCCCGCTGGTCAGCCTGGCGAGCGCGGCGGAGGGCGTGGTCAGCGGCCATGTCCTCACGATGCTAAGGCACCGTCGGTCCTAAATTTGGTCTCCCGCAATGGGAAGGGGCCCCCAGTCCAGGGCGCGTTGGACCGCCTTCTTCCAACCGGCATAAGCGCCACGACGACGGTCCTCGTCCCAGACCGGTCGCCATCGCTGCCCCTCGTGCCAGTTGAGGCGCAGTTCGTCCTCACCGGACCAAAAGCCAACCGCGCAACCAGCGGCGTAGGCGGCCCCCAGTGCGGTGGTCTCGGCGATCAGGGGCTTTGAGACCGGCACGCCCAGAATGTCGGCCTGCAACTGCATGCAAAGCTCGTTCGCGGTGATGCCGCCGTCCACTTTCAAGGGCCCGAGCTTGCGCCCGAGGTCTTCCTCCACGGCCAGCACCACGTCGCGAGTCTGGAAACAGATGGCTTCGAGGGTGGCCCGGGCCAGGTGGGCCTTGGTGCTGGCCCGCGTCAAGCCCACGATCGTCCCCCGGGCGTCCGAGCGCCAGTACGGGGCGAAAAGGCCAGAAAAAGCGGGGACGAAGTAGACGCCATCGGAGCCGTCGACGCTGGCGGCCAGGGCTTCGATCTCGCCGGCACTATTTATGATGCCCAATTGGTCCCGGAGCCATTGGACGGCTGCGCCCGTAACGGCTACCGACCCTTCCAGGGCGTAAACCGCCGGCTGCCCTTCGATCTGGTAGCAGAAGTTGCCCGTCCCGTAGGTGTTCTTGGCTTCTCCCGGGCGCAGGCACACCTGTCCGATCATGGCTGCGTGCTGGTCGCCCAGGACCGCGGTCAATGGAACGCGGTCAGTCCCGGTCCCGTCCAGGGAAATGTCACCGAAGGTCCCCGTCGACGCGCTGATCTCGGGTAGGACCTGGCGTGGTACCGCGAACAGGGCCAGCAGTTCGTCGTCCCATGACAGAGTGCGCAGGTCCATGAGCATGGTCCGGCTGGCGTTGGTCACGTCGGTGGTGTGACGCCCACCCCGCGGGCCACCAGTTAGGTTCCACAGCAGCCAACTGTCGATGGTTCCCGAACGAGCTGTCCCGGCGGCTACGCCTTCCCGGGCGGCGGCGACATTTTGCAGGATCCACTGGATCTTGGCTGCTGAAAAATACGTCGCCGGGGGGAGCCCGGTCCTTTCGCGGACCAGCGGCGCCCCGCCTGCGCCCTCGATCCCCGACACGATCCGGTCGGTCCTCACGTCCTGCCAGACTATGGCGTTCATATAAGGCCGACCCGTGGAACGGTCCCATACGACGGTGGTTTCGCGCTGGTTGGTGATACCCAGGGCGGCGAGGTTGGACGCGGTCAGCCCTGCCGCCGCGAGGGCCGTGCGCATCACCGTGCGCACCCGTTCGAGGATTTCCAGGGGATCGTGCTCGACCCATCCCGGCCGGGGCAGCACCTGGCTGTGTTCCAACTGATGGTGGGCGACGACCTTGGCGTCGTGGTCGAAGACGAAGAAGCGCGTGCTGGTCGTGCCCTGGTCGATAGCGCCCACGAACTCTCGCATTCGGGAGGTTGCTCCTGGTCCCCTGTGTTGCCCGGGTGCCGCTGCCGCGGCACTAGCTCACAGTACGCTGGGTCGGGGCCATTTGCGGACCGCTCGCGCTGGCCCTAACCTCACCCGGGCGGTGCCAGCTGTCGGACATGGCACACCCCTATGGAGTGGCAGTGAGACAGTCGAGCACCCTTTCCCCTGAACGGCGACAAGCCGACATCGCCCGCCTGAGCGGCAGCCCATTTGACGTCCTGGTCGTCGGGGGCGGGGTCACCGGTGCCGGCACAGCATTGGACGCGGCCAGCCGAGGTTTGTCGGTGGGCCTGGTGGAGGCCCAAGACTGGGCCGCGGGCACGTCGAGCCGGTCCAGCAAGTTGGTCCATGGCGGCCTCAGGTACCTCCAGATGTTGGACTTTCGTCTGGTGCGCGAGGGACTGAGAGAGCGGTCGTTGCTCATCCAGCACCTGGCGCCCCACCTCGTCCGGCCGGTCCCGGTCTTGTACCCGCTGCGGCGACCCTTCGTCGAGCGCCCGTACGTCGGCGCCGGGGTGGCTCTGTACGACATCCTCGGCCTGGCGACCGGCAACGGCCGCGGTCTTCCTCTCCACCGCCACCTCAGCAAGGCCCACGCTCTCGCTTCGGCGCCGGGGCTCGATCCCCGGGCGCTGAGCGGGGCCGTCCTGTACTACGACGCGCAGGTCGACGACGCCCGCTACGTCGTGGAACTGGTGCGGACGGCGGTGTCGTACGGCGCCGTCGCCGTCAACCGTGCCGCGGTGGTCGGTTTCCGGCGCGAAAACGGCCGAGTCGGGGGCGTGACCGTCCAGTGCGCCGAAACAGGTCGCCAACACCAGGTCCAGGCCCGGGTCACCGTACTGGCCACGGGTGCCTGGACGGAGGAGACGGAGGCTCTGGCCGGCGTGGAGCGGACCGTGCGGATCAGGCCCTCGAAGGGCGCCCATCTTCTCGTAAAACGGGAGAAGCTGGACGTCACGACGGGCCTCATCCTGCGGACGGACCGAAGCGTCCTGTTCGTCCTGCCCTGGGGAGAGCATTGGCTGATAGGCACCACCGACACCGACTGGTCCTACGGTAAGGCCCGGCCGCTGGCGACCGCGGCCGATGTCGACTACCTGTTGTCGGAGCTCAACAAGGTGGTGGTCCGGCCGCTGGCCAGGCAGGACGTGGAAGCCGTTTTCGCCGGCCTGCGGCCTCTGGTGGCCGGCTCGGGCGTCGTGCGGGGCCCGGGCGAAGGGCGGGCGGGAGCGGGACGAGGAGCTGCCACCACCAAGCTCTCGCGCGAGCACGCCGTTTCCCGGCCAGCGCCAGGCCTTGTGGTCGTTTCGGGCGGAAAGTACACGACGTACCGCGTCATGGCCGCCGACGCCGTCGACGCGGCCGTCGCCGAAGCACAGTTCCAGGTCCCACCGTCGCGCACGGCGGCGGTACCCCTGCTCGGGGCCGGCGCTTTCAGGGAGATGTGGGAAGCGCGGCGCGGCTTTGCCCGCGACCACGGTGTCTCGGTCGAGCAGGCGGAGCACCTCCTCCGGCGTTATGGCGGTCTGGCCACCGAGGTCATCGGGCTGGCCGCCGGCCGCCCCCCTCTCGCCGAACCGGTCCCGGGGGCGAGCCATTACCTGAAGGCCGAGGTCGAGTACTCGGTCACGCACGAGGGGGCGCTCCACCTCGAAGATGTCCTGGCCCGGCGCACCCGGATATCGATGGAGACCCCCAACGGGGGCGTTGCTAGCGCGGTGGCAGTGGCCGGGATAATGGGGCCGTTGCTGGGCTGGGACGGCGCCCGAGGAGCCGCTGAGGTGGCTGACTACGGCCGGCAAGCTCAACTGGTAGGCCAATCCGCGACCGCGGCCCAAAGCGACGCCGAAGCCGCGTCCCTGGCCGAAGCCGTCCCGACGCTACTTCCGCTGCCTTAGGTCTTTGTGCCGCCTCGACCGTATCCTGTCTGTTACGAACCAGGAGGTGGGCAATGCCAGGAGGTGGGGAATGAACGACGGCGAAATCGTGCACCGGATCGGTGAGCTGACCGAACAAGAGCATTTGCTGGAGAGGTCGCACGCCGGTGAGGAGCTCGCGCCCGAGGATTTGGACCGGCTCCATCAGATCGAGGTCACACTGGACCAATGCTGGGACCTGCTCCGCCAACGCCGTGCCCGGCGGGCCGCCGGCGCCGATCCCGACGAGGTGAGCGTGAGGCCGGAAGGTGTCGTCGAGGGTTACAGACAATGAGCTAGGGGTGGAGATGAGGGGCACAAGCAATGACTGACACCGGCATGACTGAGCAGAAGGTGGGGGACCGGTCAGCTCCTGGGACGTTCGTGCCCGAGGTGGACCGCGCTCTGCTCGACCGGGCCCGAAGCGACCTCGACGACGTCGATGCCGCCCTGCGGCGCCTGGAAGAAGCGAGCTATGGGCAATGCGAAGCCTGTGGGGCGCCTATTGGTGACTCGCGCCTGGCTGCTCTGCCCGCAGCCCGCTACTGCCTTCGCCATCAACAGGTCGCCGAATGAGCCGAAGGGGCCGGCCTATCCGCTAGACAGGGTCTCATGACGACTGACTGCCCGGCCCCCGACGGTTCCAGCCCCAAGATCCAGCACTTCGACGGGCCCCCTCCGATGTGCATCGACGTCCGGCGGCGCTACACGGCCGACATGGTCACCTCCAAAGGGACCATGGTGATCGCGCTCGATCCCGCAGCGGCGCCCAATACCGTCAACAATTTCGTCTTTCTCGCCCGGTACCACTATTTCGAGGGCATCTTTTTCCACCGGGTGATACCGGGTTTCGTCCTCCAGGGAGGGGACCCCACGGGTACAGGGACCGGAGGGCCTGGCTACCGCTTTGCCGACGAACTTCCCCGGCCCGGACGCTATGAGCTCGGCTCGCTCGCCATGGCCAACGCCGGGCCTAACACCAACGGCAGCCAGTTCTTCGTTATCAGCGGTACTAACGGAGTGCGCCTACCTCCCCAGTACTCCCTGTTCGGGAAGGTCGTGAGCGGCCTCGATGTAGTGGCCGCCATCGACGCCATAGGGACGGCCTCGGGCAAACCCAAAGACCGCGTGGCGATCGAGGCAGTGACCATTGCCGAGAGCGACTGATGAGGTCGCGCCGATTGGGGAGAGTTTAAGGGCCGGTTTAGGCCGTTCACAGGTAACGAGCCTTCAATGGGACAGGAGACTGACGAACGGTCCACACAGTGAGACGCGGAGGCAGGAAATGACGGACCAACCGATTTGGCCAGGCGAGGACGACAGCACGAGGCGATGGGCGGCTCCTCCCTACGCCTCTGCGGCCGGCGCCGATGACGCGACCAGGCCCGCATCTGGCCCGGCCGGACAGCCGGGCCACCCCGGACCGGCCTGGCCCGCCGCCGCCACGGATCCGTCCACCGGGCGCTACCCGCCCTTCGGCCAACCCGCCTACGGCCCGACGTCGTACGGCCAACCACCCTTCGGGCCGCCTTTCTACGGCTCGGCCCCTTCGGGT
>JBEKNX010000403.1:0-4354 GCA_049522375.1 Acidimicrobiales bacterium
GCCGAGCTGAGGATCCCCGATTTGCAGCCCGGTAGTTCGATAATGCCGGGAAAGGTCAACCCGGTCATGGCTGAGGCCGTGTCCCAGGTCGTGGCCCAGGTCATCGGCAACGACGCCTCCATTGCCTTTGGGGGGGCGGCCGGCAATTTCGAGCTCAACGTCATGCTCCCCGTCATCGCCCATAACCTCTTGGAAGCGGTCCGTCTTTTGGCCAATGTGAGCCGGCTTTTTGCCGACCGTTGCATCGCCGGGCTCGAGGCGGACGTCGATCGTTGCCGCACATATGCGCTGTCGTCCCCGGCCGTGGTGACCGCTCTCAACCCTTATATCGGTTATGAGCAGGCGGCCAAAGTGGTCAAGCAGTCGATGGCCGAGGGCAAGGACCTGCGCACAGTCGTACTGGAGAACGGCTTGCTCAGCGAGGAGGAGGTCGACCGGGCCCTGGACGTGACCGCCATGACGCGGGGCGGGATTGTCGGGTGATGCCGGTGGTGCTGGCCGCGGCTGGCGGCCGCCTGTACCAGTCCTTCGTGCTGTTGCACGTGATCTGCGTCGTCGGGGGCTTCGGCGCCATCATTTACCGCTCCTTTGTGCTCGACCTCGCTCGCCGGCGCGGTCTTGTCGCCGCCGCCGGGGTCCTGGCCGTCTTCGGCCAGGTGGCCCAGGTGGGCGAGTTCCTGCTTTACGGCGCCGGAGGGTTCGGGATCCTGGCCGCGGCCACGGGCGGTAGCCAGATGTCCTTCGCCCGGCCCTGGGTGAGTGCCGCCCTCGGCGTTTTCGTGGTGATGGTCGGTGCCCTGCACGGGCTCGTGCGCCCGGCTGAGCACCGCTACCGGGCCGCCCTGCTGGAGCTGGCCGAGGCCCCGGCTATCGCCCCGCCGGCCCGCCCGCCCCAACTGGCCGAGCTCGACCGCCTGTACCGGCGCATCGGCGCCGGCATGGGCATCTTCAACGTCCTGCTCCTGGGAGCCCTCTACCTAATGGTGTTCAAACCCTAAGCAGGCTAATGGTGTTCAAACCCTAAGCGGGCTGCTGGTGCTCAGGCCGTGGGGCGGTGACCTGCACCTTCTCCGGGGACGCGTCCCGGTCCTGGGTGCCCCCTTCGTCGAAGGAGACGTCCACGCGCTGCTCGGGCCGGCGCTGGTTCTGGAGGGCCTGCGCCGCCATCGACCGGCGGTCGGCGTCGGTGAGCGGGGGTTGGACCATGGCCCGAGGCCACAGCCTCCGGGCCAGGACCACGTTCAGCTCCGCCGCGTACACGGTCAGTTCGGCGATCAGGTAAATCCAGGCGAAAAGCCCTAGCACTATCCCGAACAAGCCGTATACGGCGCTGTCGTCTTTCAGGTAGTGGCCCACCACGAAGCCCCCCAAAGCTTGCAGGACCGTCCAGCCGACGCCGGCCAGGACGGCCCCCGGCACCAGTTGCCGCAACGGGATCTTCGTCGGGGTGAGGACGCGAAAGGCGAAAAGGTACTCACCGAAGTTGACCACCGCGGACAGCACCCCGCCGGCTATGGCCAGGGCGAGCGAGCCCCGGGCGGTGGGGGCGCCGGCGGCCAGGAAGGTGCTCAATACCAGGCCCACGACCAGCACGGCCAGGAACGAGAAGCTGCGCATTAGGCGCTTGAGGTAGTTGGGCCGGGAAGGGCCGGGTACGTTCCAGACCTGGGCCATGGTGAAAAGCCCGTTCTGGGCCAGGCCGAGCGAGCCCCATATCAGGCCTACGATGCCGATCACGAGCCCAGCGACGCTGTTGCGGTGCAGGGCCTTGATGTTGCTGCCGAGATCGTTGCCGATGATCGGGAACTGGATCAAGGTGGAGTGGAGCACGCTCTGTCGTAAGGCCGGGTGGCTCGAGAGCACCAGGCCCAGGATGGTGACGAGCAGCAACAGCAGAGGGAAGAGGGCGCCGAAGGCAGTTTGGGCGAGGCTGCTCACGAGGATCCCGCCGTTGTCGTCTCCGAACTTCTTCATGACCCCGAAGAGCAGTGACAGGGCCCTGTTGCGCTGCTGGAAGGCGTCGAAGCTGCGGGCGCCCCGCTCTATCACGTTCATGGGCGGGCACCCGGGGGACGGTTTGGAGGCGTGATCGCGCCGCGGCCGTCAGGCGGCTGAGCACTGGTGGGCGTCATCGTCATATCTTTCCCGCTGCCGACCCGGACCATGCGCGGCCAGGGGACGTGCGTACGTGAGGGCAGGGACATGGGCGAGGGCCAGAACAGGGGTGACCGGGACAGGGGTGAGGGGTAGCGCCGCGGCCGCAGGCTACGGCGCGATCATGGTCAGGCCATGCCAGACGCAGTGAGACCAGAGACGGCAGAAGTACTGACGGGCGCCGCCGTAGCCGTGCCCCAGGGCTTCGTGACCCACGCCGCCAATGTCGGGATCAAGGACGAGAGCCCGGATTTTTCCATCGTGGCGAGCACTGTCGCGTGCACTGCCGCGGGGGTGTTCACCAGGTCCCTCTTCGCCGGTCCCAGCGTCGTCCTGTGCCGGGAGCACTTGAAGACCGGGTCGCCCTGCGCCGTGGTCACGGTGTCCAAGAACGCCAACGTGGCCACCGGTCCGCAGGGCGAGCGGGACGCCCATGAGCTGGCCGAGCTGGTGGCCGGCGCGGTGGGGTGCCGCCCGGCCGACGTCCTGGTCGGCTCGACCGGGGTCATCGGCCGCCCGTACCCGATGGACCGCATCCGTGCCCACCTGGGCCAGCTCGCCCACCTGCAGGACCGGGACCGCCCGGCGACGGCTGACTTCGCCGCCGTGGCGCGGGCCATCATGACCACCGACACGGTCCCCAAGCTCGCCAGTGCCCGGGCCGGCCCGGCCGTGGTGACCGGCATTGCCAAGGGTTCGGGCATGGTCCAGCCGGACATGGCGACACTGCTCGCCTACGTGTTCACGGACGCGGCCGTGCCCCGGGAGACGTTGGCCGGGGCGTTCCGCAGGGCCGTCGACGCCACTTTCAACTCGCTTTCCATCGACACGGACACGTCCACCTCGGACACGGCGCTGGTCCTGGCCAATGGGGCGGCGGGGCCGGTGGCGGCGCCCGAGTTCGACCAGGCGCTGCTGGCCGTGTGCCGTTCGCTCACCCTGCAGCTGGCGGCGGACGGCGAAGGGGCGACCAAGGTCATCCAGGTCACGGTGGGGGCCGCCCGCGACGGCGGCCAGGCCAAGCGGGTGGCCAAGGCTGTGGTCAACTCCCCGCTGGTCAAGTGTGCCGTGCACGGCGCCGACCCCAACTGGGGCCGGGTGGTCATGGCCGTCGGCAAGTGCTCCGACGACGCCGACATCGTGCCCGACGCGGTGCGGGTCAGTTTCGGCGGCCTCGAGGTCTACCCCCGCCGGCTGGACGAGCAGGCCCTGGAGGACCTGGCCAAGTTGATGCGCTCCGGCCTGGTGGAGATCGACATAACCCTTGGCACCGGTGCGGCCACGGCAACGGTGTGGGGTTGCGACCTCACGGCCGAGTACGTGCGTATCAACGCCGACTACACCACCTGACCGAACTACACGACCTGAACGGTATGAGCGTGCACCCACTCGAGCATCTGCGCTACCTGGCCCGGGGATGGGGGAGCGGTGACGATTTCCCGGCCCGGGAGGCGGCCGAAGTCCTGGCCGATCTGGCGACCGAGAGCCCCGGCACCCTCGTCCACGCCTGCCGGCGGCTTATCGAGTACTTCCCGTCGTCGGGACAGGCCTGGTGGCTGGGCGCCCGTGCCCTGTGCGCTCCCGACCCGCCCGAAGGCATCCGCGACGCGTCCGGTGAGCTCGCCGGCGACCCCACCGTCCGCCGTTTGGCCGAGGCGTTGCCCGTCCCGGCGGCAGTCGCCTTTCCCGACGCGTCCGGGGCCATAAGGGCGGCTCTGCGGCGCCGCCAGGAGGTCCAAGTCCAAAAGAAGGCGGCCAGGGCGCAGTTGGTGGTCGTATCGGCGCTGGCGGCCGGGCCCGGGGCCGTCCTGACCGGGGCCCGTTCAGTGGCGGCCGCGAGCACCGCCGCCGGTGCCGGTAAACCCGTCTGGGCCGTGGTGGGCCGGGGCGTACTGTTGCCCGGCCCGCTGTGGGAGCAGCTGCTCGAGCGGGCCGGCGCCGGCGCAGACGCCGCCGTCGGGGTGATCGAGGCCGCCAAACTGGAGGCGGTCGTAAGTGACCAGGGCCTCGCAGCCCCGCTGCCCGCCCTCTCCCGGCCCACCTGCCCCCCGGTGGCCGAGCTGCTCGGCTGGAAGAGCTAGCCGGGTGGCCGGCGGGCCACCACGGTGACGAGCGGGGGCAGCACGACGGGGTCGTTGCCGGGGCTCACGCCCGTGAGGTCCTCCAGGTAGTCCGCCACCGGGCCGGGACCGGCGCCGGC
>JBEKNX010000404.1:0-4346 GCA_049522375.1 Acidimicrobiales bacterium
GCCCACAACTTGATCTACGACAACCACAAGGCCGGACGGCGGCGTCGGCGTCTGCCGATCACCACAGCGACGGCGGAGCTGCTCGGGGCCTGGGGGGCGCGCCGAGAGCGGCTGCCCGCTCCGCCGGGCACCGAGCGATGGCTGTTCCCTTCGCCGATGCTGCGTTCTCACCAGTCGCTCGGTCACCTGACCGCTTCGTGTGTCGGGGTGGCGTTCCGGTCCTGGGTGCGGCAGATCCCTGCCATCGACGGCGAACTGATCGGCCCGGACGGCACGCCAGCGCCTTTCGACCGGTCGTTGATCACTCCTTACGCGCTTCGTCACTCCTACGCGCAACGCCACGCTAATAAGCAATATTGTATTTGATGACACATTCGCCGAAACCGTGATCGTTGCGGCATAAGGCCTTTTAGTTCCAGGCTGTTCTCTGACGGGCGTGCCGGTCGTGCATCGCCGCTGGTCAGGAGGGGATCCACCACTCGCTCTGAAGTGGCTGCCAATATGTAGCGTCTGGTTTCGTTGCACCAGACAGCATCGTGATGCAGCTGATGCCTGGGGAGAGGGAGGTCTGCCTTGGCAGCGAAACGGGCGGCGGGTTCAGCCAGCCTGGTGGTGGTGGAAGGGGCTACCCCTCTCCGGCCGGAGCTCGCATTGTTCGAGGAGATGCTCGAGGGCTGGGCCCGCCAGCAGCGTGCCCGCCGGTTGAGCCCGTCGATGGTCGCCGGCCGGGAGCGGGTCGTGCGCCGCTTCCAGGAGTCCACCGGGACCTGGCCGTGGCGCTGGCGGCCCGAGGAGGTCGAGCGGTGGGTCTCATCGCATGCCTGGGCGCACTCGACCGTGCGCAACTACGAAGGCGCGCTGGCTGCGTTCATGGGCTACCTCACAGACGACCGCTACGGCTGGGCCGAGGTGTGCCGCCGCCGGGTCGGGGCAGTACCGGCCCAGATCTGCCACGACGACAACACCGCCGTGCACGTCAGCGAGTACGAGGGCGATCCCCGCCGTCGCCCCCTCAGCCGTGAGGAGCTACAGGCGTTCTTCGACGCCGCCGACGATCGGGTGGGGAGGATCTTGGCGGAGGGCCGCAAGGGCGCCCTGGCTGCGTTCCGTGACGCCACCTTGTTCAAGGTCACCTACGCCTGGGGGCTCCGGCGCCGGGAGGCGGCCATGCTGGACGTGGGCGACTTCAGGGCGAACCCGGCCGCCCCCGAGCTCGGGCGCTTCGGGGTCTGCCATGTCCGCTGGGGCAAGGCGATGCGGGGCAGCCCGCCTCGGCGGCGGGAAGTGTTCACGCTCATGCCCTGGGCGGCCGAAGCGTTGGCCCAGTACATAGAGGAGGTCCGGCCCCTGTACGAAGCCTCCGGGCCCGAGCTGTGGCCGACCGAGCGGGGCGGGCGGATCTCTGCCCGCCAGGTCGACGAGCGCTTCGCCTCTTTCCGGCGGGCGGCGGGGCTGCCCGCCGAGCTCTCCGTCCACTGCCTACGCCACAGCTACATCAGCCACTGCATAGAAGACGGCACCGACCCCCTGTTGGTCCAGCAGCAGGCCGGCCACTCATGGGCTTCGACGACTGCCGTTTACACCACGGTCGGTTCCGACTACAAACAGCGCATGGTGCGAGCTGCACTGGAGCGGGCCTTCGGGCATGGCAGCCTGAAGCCAAAGCCCGAAAAGCCAAAAGGAGGACTGCGGTGATGGCCAGGACGAAGGCCAGGGGCAGCGAGCCGATCGGCTACCGCTGGCACCTGCGCATGAAGATGGCCGAAGCAGGGATGTTCGCCACCTCGGACCTCCTGCCGCTGCTGGGCACCCGGGGGGTGGTGCTCAGCCGCGAGCAGGTCTACCGGCTGGTCGCCCGCGTCCCCGAACGGCTGAGCCTGAAGACCCTCGCCGCGCTGTGCGACATCTTCGACTGCCAGCCCGGCGAGCTGGTCGAGCCAGTCCGGGGCGGCTCGGCGCCCGATCCGAAGCCCGCCGGCGAGGACGTCGCCTCGAAGTTGGCTGGGCTGCGGCCCCGCCCTGCCCGGGTGGCGCCGGTGCCAAAGCGCAAGTGAGCCTGCCGCGGTCCTGCCCGGCCGGTCACGAGCTGGGCCCGGGACCTCGGGGGCGGCCTTGTCCGGCTTGCCGGCGCCAGATGGTGGCAGCCCGGGTAGCAGAAGCCGACCCGGGCCTCTCGGCCGAGCAGATCTCCGGCGCCGTCGAGGCCACCGTTACCGGCCCGGCCGTGCTGAGGGACCTGGCCGCCGCCCTGGCCGACGGGCCCGGGGCACTGCGGGCAGGGGCGCCCGTCGTGGTCGGCCGCCTCGTGGCCGAGCTGCGGGCGAGGGGCTCGCAATTGCCCGAGCCCCGCTGCGCTGCCTGCGGGCGCACCAGCCGGCCGCTGGTCCGCTCCGGGGGCAAGGGGGTCTGCCCTCGCTGCCGCAGCTACGAGCTGGCCGAAGCGTGTGCCGCTTGCGGCGAGCGCCGCCCCGTCATATCCCGTGGCCCTGATGGCTCGCCCCGGTGCTGGCGCTGCTCGGGCCGGCCCCACCGCCGCTGCGGGACCTGCGAGCAAGAACGTCCCACCGCCAAGCGGGCGAGAGACGGCGAGCCCGACATCTGCGACCGCTGCTTCAAGCCGCCGGTCGCCACCTGTACCGGTTGCGGCCGGCGCAAGCCCTGCTACTTCGTCGCCGCCGGGCGCCCTGTCTGTGCCTCCTGCAGCCCCCGACGAACAGAGCCTTGCGCCCACTGCGGGGCCGAGCGCCCTCCCTGCGCCCGCTGGCCGGAGGGACCGGTGTGCGAACTGTGCTACAGGGCTGCCCTCGGCCGGCGCGGGAGCTGTGCCGGCTGTGGTGAGCAGCGCCGGTTGGTCTCCCCGCCCGGGCCAGCAGCGAAGCTGTGCTGCGACTGTGCCCGGGTGCCGCCGCTCGCCCGCTGCCGGGGCTGCGGGGCGGAGGAACGCCTCTACCGCCACGGCCTTTGCGCCCGCTGCGCCCTGGCAGAGCGGGCCGGGGAGCTGCTCACCGGGCCGGCCGGCTTCATGAGCCCCCGTCTGGTGCCCGTCTACGAAGCGCTCGTGGCTGCCCGCCAGCCCTACAGCGCCCTCAACTGGCTGAGGAGCGGGAAGGGGACGGCCGTCCTGGCCGACATGGCTGCCAACAAGCTCGCCCTCTCCCACGAAGCCCTTGACGCCCACCCACGGCGAAGTGCCGCCGAGTACCTGCGCCACGTGCTGGTCGCCAACGGCGCCCTCCCGGGCCGGAACGAGCACGTGGCCCGCCTGGAACGCTGGGTACGCGACAGGGTCGCTGGCATCGAGCGGCCTGAGCACCGGCGCATGGTCAACACCTACGCCACCTGGGTGGTCCTGCGCCGGCTCCGCCGCCGGGCGGACGCAGGCGAAGTTGTCCACTCCAACTTGGCCAAGACCCGGGTCAACGCCGCCGTCCACCTGCTGGCCTGGCTGGCCGAGCGGGGCCAGGGCCTCGCCGAGCTCGACCAGGCCGTCCTCGAGCGCTGGCTCGAGGAAAGCTGCCCTTCGGACTGCGAGATAGGCGACTTCCTCTCCTGGACCGCCCGCCACCGTTACACGACTGGTGCCCTCGAAGTGCCACGTCGTCGTCGCGAAGAAGGTGAAGCGCTCGACGACGACGCCCGTTGGGAGATCGCCAGGCGGCTCCTGCGCGATGAGGGGCTCGAGCTGACCGACCGCGTCGCCGGTTGCCTCGTCCTGCTCTACGGACAGCAGCTGAGCCGTATCGTCGCCATCCTCACCGACCAGGTCGTAACAGACGGCGAAGAGGTCCAGCTCCGCCTCGGGCGCGACTGCCTGCCCCTGCCCGAGCCCCTCGGCAGCCTCGTCACCCGCCTGGCGGCCGCCGGCCGCCGTTACGTGGGTGTGGGCACCCCGGTCAGCACGCCGTGGCTGTTCCCCGGCCTCCTGCCCGGGAGGCCGCTCAGCGGCAGGCACCTCGGCCAACGCCTGAGGACCCTCGGGATCGACCCGCGGCCAGGCCGGCGCTCCGCCATGGTCCATCTCGCCGCCCGGATGCCCGCCGCTGTCCTTGCTGACATGCTCAACCTTCATCCGGTCACCGCCGTCCACTGGGCCCGAGCCGCCGGTGGAGACTGGTCTACCTACGCGGCCATGATCGCCAGGGACCACAATCGCGAACGGTACTGAATTCCCCTTCTACAGCCCTTCGCGTCAGAGGGCATTCGCAGGTTTAGAACAATACTCGTTACCAGTACTGATGCCGGCGTACCGGTCGATGTGCTCAAAGAACTTCTCGACCACGTTGCCATCCAGACCACGCTCGGGTACTACTCGGTCAGCCTCAAGCGCAAACAAAAAGCCATCAGTT
>JBEKNX010000405.1:0-4765 GCA_049522375.1 Acidimicrobiales bacterium
CTCCCCCAGGTCCCGGCGTGCTCCACCGACTCCAGGACGAACCCCGGCTCGTCGCCGACCAGACGGGCGAAGGCGGCAACCGGCGTGGTCAGGTCGGCCAGCAGCTCGCGCCACACAGGGACGATGCTCCAGTCCCGGGCCAGGGCGACGAACTCGTCCCGGCTGGGCCGTACCCCTCCGCCCACCGGGCTGCTCGATGCTCGGGGCCCTGTCAATGCTCGGGGCCCTGTCAATGGTCGGGGCCCTGTCAATGGTCCGGGCAGGGAGCGGACGTCTTCACTGGCCCTCGAGGGCCGCGCCCTCTCCCGCCCCGAAGCGGCGGTAGAAGCAGCTGTGATTGCCCGTGTGGCACGCCCCCGCGCCCTCCTGCTCTACGATCAGCAGCAGCGTGTCGCCGTCGCAGTCGTAGTAGGCGGCCCGGACCCACTGGCGCTCGCCCGAGGAGTCACCCTTGCGCCAGCGCTGCTGGCGGCTGCGGGACCAGAACACGGTGCGCCCGGACTCCAGGGTCTCGCGCAGTGTCTCCTCGTTCATCTCGTTCATCCACGCCATCATCAGTACCTCGCCCGTCCGGTGTTCCTGGACGATGGCGGGCACAAGGCCATCGGCGTTGTAGCTGACCGCGGCCAGCTGCTCGGGAACGGCGGCGATAGGCGTGGCGACAGACATCCCCCCATGCTAAGCGACCGAGGCAAAATGCGTTTAGCCGGAGCCGGCCCGCTCTTAGCCGCCCGCCATGGCCCCTACGACGAGCAACGGGGTACCTCCAGTGGCCACCGGGTCAGGAAGGAGCGCGTCGGGCTCCTCATTTGAGTGGTCTTCTTCACCGACATAGAACCGTATGAAGGCCCGGCGCCGACCTGACGCTCTGTCTCGGAGGGTGCCACCTAACGCTGGGTAGGCAGCATCTAAGGCATCCAGTACCGAGCGCTGCGTAACAACACCGATGACCTCTACGACAACTTCTCCGGGCACACCGATAAGGGTGCGTAACTGAGCAGGCAGACGTACCCGGACCCCGCCGGTAGCCGTCGGGACCTGACCCGTCACGGGAGGGTCTGTGCCTCCACGGAAAGCACGGGTGGCAGATCCCTGACGGCCGCCGACCAGCTGTCCCCGGCATTTGAGGAGGCGTACACCTGTCCACCAGTCGTTCCGAAGTAGACCCCACACGGGTCGAGCGAGTCCACGGACATGGCGTCACGGAGTACGTCCACGTAACAGTTGGCCTGAGGCAGTCCCTCCGTCAGAGGCTCCCACTCGTTGCCCCCGGCTCGGCTCCTGTAGACCCGAAGCTTTCCCTCGGGCGGGTAGTGCTCAGAATCGCTCTTGATGGGTACGACGTAGACGGTCTCGGGCTCGTGGGCGTGCACGTCAATGGCGAAACCGAAGTCGCTCGGGAGGTCACCGCTTACCTCTCGCCAAGTGCCTCCACCATCGTCGCTGCGCATGACATCCCAATGCTTTTGCATGAAAAGCACGTCCGGGAAGGCTTTATGCACGGCAACCTTGTGGACGCAGTGGCCCTCGTAGGCGTCAGGGTCCGGGATCACGCCCTCAGATCGCAGGCCATTGTTGGCGGGGCGCCACATTCCTCCACCATCGTCGCTCCGGAACACTCCGGCCGCCGAGATGGCCACGGCCATCCACTCCGGGGCGCCAGGGCGAAGAAGGATCGTGTGCAGGCAGAGGCCGCCGGCACCCGGTTGCCACGCCGACCCCGTTGCATGGCGGCGCAATCCCGTCATCTCGTTCCAGGTTTCGCCAGCGTCCGTGGACCGGTACAAGGCCGCGTCCTGAGCGCCGGCAAACACCGTGGCAGGGTCGTCGGGCGACGGCTCCAAGTGCCAGATCCTGGTGAACTCCCACGGCCGGGACGAACCGTCGTACCACATATGAGTACCTACCTCGCCCTGGTAGGCAAAGTCGTTGCCCACGGCCGTCCAGGTTTTCCCACCATCGTCTGAACGCTGAATGAGTTGGCCGAACCAACCGTTGGACTGCGAGGCGTAGATGCGATCGGGGTCGAGGGGTGAGCCCTTCAGGTGGTACATCTCCCATCCCCCAAAATGGGGACCGTCGACCTGCCAGCTCTCTCGCTTGCCGTCGGAGGTGAGGATGAAGGCGCCCTTCCGTGTCCCCACCAGCAACCGCACCTTGCTCATGGCTCCCACCTCTCGCTAGCGTGCCGGCCTCGGCGCGGCCGGGTACGGCAGAGCTTAGGGGACCGATACGAATGCAGAGGGCGGGAGACGCTACAGGTACAGGCCGGTGCCGTCCGTGACCCGCTCGGCGGCCACGGCGTGGATGTCGCGCTCGCGCAGGATCAGGTAGTTCTCGCCCTGTACCTCGACCTCGAAGCGGTCCTCCGGGCTGAACAGGACCTGGTCACCGGGCTTGATCGACCGCACCTGGGGCCCGGTGGCGACCACCTCCGCCCAGCTCAGCCGGCGGGGGATCTCAGCTGTGGCCGGGATGAGGATGCCAGACTTGGACTTGCGTTCGCCCTCCGAGCGCGGCACCTGGACCAGGACCCTGTCGGTCAGCATCTGGATCGCCTGCTTGGGAGAACCCAGCTCGTTCGGGCTCATTGAACGGCAAGCTATCGCGCCCGGCGAGCGGAGGCCACACGGGGCCTCTAGCCGGTCACGTCCGGCGCCAGCGGACCGGCCGGCCTCACCGTGACCCCGGCGGCGGCCAGAGCCGCCTTGGCCTGGGCGATGGTCGCCTCCCGGAAATGGAATATGGAGGCCGCCAGTACGGCGTCCGCCCGGCCCAGCACGGCCCCGTCGACCAGGTCCTGCAGGGCCCCGACGCCGCCGCTGGCCACGATGGGGATGGTCGTCTCTTCCACCACCCGGCGCGTCAGCTCGAGGTCGTAGCCCTGCCGGGTCCCGTCCCGGTCCATGGAGTTGAGGACCAGCTCGCCCGCCCCCAGTTGCTCGCATTGGACGGCCCAGGCCAGCGCGTCGATGCCCGTCGGGACGCGGCCGCCATGGGTGTAGACCTCCCACGCCGGCTGCGGGCCGGCGACGCGGCGGATGTCGATCCCGACGACGGCGCACTGGGCCCCGAACGTGGCCGAGATCTCTTCGACGAGCTCGGGCCGGGCCACCGCCGCCGAGTTGACGCTCACCTTGTCCGCCCCCAGGCGTAGGAGCCTGCGGGCATCCTCCAGGGAGCGGACGCCACCGCCCACGGTCAACGGGATGAAGACCTCTTCAGAGGTGCGGGCGACCACGTCGAGCATGGTCTGGCGGTCCTGCGCCGAAGCGGTGATGTCATAGAAAACGACCTCGTCGGCGCCTTCGTCGTCGTAGCGAGCGGCCAGCTCCACGGGGTCGCCGGCGTCGCGGAGCCCCTCGAAGCGCACGCCTTTGACCACCCGGCCGCCGTCCACGTCCAGGCACGGGACCACCCGCACCGCTCTCACGCCCGCACCTCGCCTCGGCCCGGACCGGCCCTCATGCCGACGACGCCCTCATGAGGGCATGCCGCGGGTGGCGGCCACGGCGTCGGGCACGCTGAAGCGCCCCTCGTAGATGGCGCGGCCCACGATGACCCCGGCCAGCTGGCGCCTCGACACCTGTAGCCAGGCCAGCCGCCGCAGGTGCTCGAGGGACCCCACGCCTCCCGAGGCGATCAGGGGCACGGCGCACACCTCCAGCAGCGCCCGGTACCCGGCCACGTCGGGGCCGACCATGAGCCCGTCACGGGAGATCTCCGTGACCACGACGGCGGCGGCGCCGGCTTCGGTCAGCTCGGCCACGGCGTCGGCGACCTTGTGCCCCGACCCCTCCGCCCAGCCCTTCACCCGCACCTCCCCGTTGAAGTGGTCGACGCCCGCGGCCAGCCGGCCCGGCCAGCGCCCGGCCAGGCCGGACAGGAAACCCGGCTGGCACAGCGCGGCGGTGCCCACGATCACGCGCTCGACACCGGCGCCGAACAGTTCTTCGGCATCGGCCTCGCGGCGCACACCGCCGCCGGCCTGCACGGGGATCTTCACGGCGGCGGCGATGTCGGCTACCACGGCCCGGTTGCCCGCGTTGCCTGTCCGGGCGGCGTCGAGATCCACGACGTGCAGCCATTGGGCACCGCCCGACTCGAACGCCAGAGCACGTCGGACGGGGTCGTTGCCGTAAACCGTCTCCCGCCCGAAATCGCCCTGGGCCAGGCGCACGCAGCGGCCGTCCCTCAAGTCGATGGCGGCATAAAGATCCACTCCTACTGGCACGCTTTCACGAAATTGGCCAGGATGCCAAGGCCCACCGACGACGATTTCTCGGGGTGGAACTGGGTGGCCCAGACAGCACCGTCCTCGACGGCGGCGGCCACGGGACCGCCATAGTCGCAAGTGGCTACCGTCTCCGGGCCGATCGGTGGCGCGTAGGAGTGGACAAAATAGGCCCACGCCCCGTGCTCGAACCCGGCCAGCAGACGGCTGCCGGCGCGGACGTCGAGCAAGTTCCACTGGATCTGGGGCCGCCGCACGCCGTCGGGCAACAAGGCCACGACACCGGGAAAGATGCCGAGCCCAGGGGCCCCCAGTGATTCGTGCGACCCTTCGTAGAGAAGTTGCATGCCGACACAAATACCGAGGAACGGCTTACCTGACCCGGCCGCCGCCAGCGTGGCCGGCCACAGCCCGCTGGCGGCCAGAGCCTCCCGGCATCGGCCGAAATTCCCGACGCCGGGCAGCACCACGCCGTCCGCCGCCTCGATCTCGGCGGGGACACTGACCAGGCGGGCGTCGGCCCCGACCTTG
>JBEKNX010000406.1:0-4311 GCA_049522375.1 Acidimicrobiales bacterium
TGGGGTGCTCGGGGTCGATCCCGTAGCGGCGGATGGCGTCGTCCACTTCCTCGGCTTTGCCGTCACCGACCTGGCGCAGACCGTCCATCACCGCCACCACGACGTGGGCGGCGTCGGTTTCGAAGTACCGGCGCAGGGCTTGGCGGGTGTCGCTGCGGCCGAAGCCGTCGGTGCCCAGGGTGATGAACGGTCCCGGGGCCCAGCGGGCCACCTGGTCGGGCACGGCTTTCATGTAATCGGTGACGGCCACGACCGGCCCCTCGGCATTGGCCAGGGCTTCGCTCACGAACGGCGTGCGGGGGGGCTCGGAGGGGTGGAGGCGGTTGCGCCGCTCGACCTCCAGGGCTTGCTCGCGCAGGGCCTTGTAGCTCGTCACGCTCCACAGCTCGGCGGCGACGTCGTGGTGCTCGGCCAGCAGCTGCTGGGCTTGGAGGGCGGCCTGGCTGGCCGAGCCGGAGAAAAGGATGGTCGCCCGGCGGCTCGGTCCCGCCGGCGCCGGGGCAAAGCGGTAGAGGCCGCGCAAGATGCCCCTTTCCACCCCCTCGGGCTTGGGCGGCATCACGTAGTTCTCGTTGTAGAGGGTTATGTAATAGAAAATGTCTTCGCCCCCGCCCTCCCCGTACATGCGCCGGATGCCGTCGCGCACGATGGCGGCGGTCTCGTAGGCGAACGCCGGGTCGTAAGCCTGCACGTTGGGCACAACCGAGAACAGGAGGTGGGACTGGCCGTCGTCGTGCTGGAGCCCTTCGCCGAGCAGGGTCGTGCGCCCGGCGGTGGCGCCCATCAAAAAGCCCCGGGCACGCATGTCCGCCGCCGCCCAGATCATGTCCCCGACGCGCTGGAACCCGAACATGGAATAAAAGGTGTAAAACGGCACCATGGGCTGGCCGAACGTGGCATAGGAGGTCCCCGCGGCGGTGAAATCGGCTAGGCCGCCGGCCTCGGCTATGCCCTCTTCCAGGATCTGGCCGTCTTTTGCCTCCGAATAACTGAGCATGAGCTTGGAATCGACGGGCTCGTACGCCTGCCCCCGGGGCGAATAGATCTTGAAATCCTTGAAGAGGGCGTCCATCCCGAAAGTGCGGGCCTCGTCAGGGATTATCGGCACCACGAACTTGCCTATGGCCCTGTCCCGCAGTAGGTGGCGCAACAGGACGGCGAAGGCCATGGTGGTCGAGACCTCACGGCCGGCCGAACCCGGGTCGAACTCGGCGAAAATGGCGTCGGCCGGGGTGGGCAGGGGTTTGTAGTGGACCACCCGCTGAGGCACGGGCCCGCCCAGTTCCCGCCGCCGCTGCACCATGTACTGGTACTCGGGGCTGTCCGCTGCCGGCCGGAAGAACGGCGGCTCCCCGGAGTCGAGCTCGGCGTCAGAGATATGAGCTTGGAGGTGGATGCGGTCCCGGAGCCGTTTCAGCTCGGCCACGTTCATCTTCTTTATCTGGTGGGTGGCGTTGCGCGACTCGATGGTCGGCCCCAGCGTGTGGCCCTTGATGGTCTTGGCCAGGATGGCCGTGGGCTGGCCGGTCGTCTCGGTGGCCGCCTTGTACGCCGCGTACAGCTTGCGGTCGTCGTGGCCGCCCCGGGGCAGCTTGCGCAGCTGCTCGTCGCTCAGGTGCTCGACGAGCTTGTGCAGCCGGGGGTCGGGCCCGAAGAAATGCTCCCGGATGTAGGCCCCGTCCTCGGTGGCCAGCTTCTGCCACTCGCCGTCGACGGTGGTGTTCATCTTGTTGAGCAGTACGCCGTCCACGTCCCGGGCCAGCAGCTCGTCCCACTTGGTGCCCCAGATGACCTTTATGACGTTCCAGCCCGCCCCCCGGAACACCGCCTCCAGCTCCTGGATGATCTTGCCGTTGCCGCGCACGGGGCCGTCCAGGCGCTGCAGGTTGGCGTTGACCACGAAGATGAGGTTGTCGAGCTGTTCGCGCCCGGCCAGGGACAAGGCGCCCAGGGTCTCGGGCTCGTCGCACTCCCCGTCGCCCACGAAGCACCACACCCTCGAGCCGCTGGTGTCGACGATGCCCCGGTTGTGCAGGTACCGGTTGAAGTGGGCCTGGTAGATGGCGTTGAGCGGGCCGATGCCCATGGAGACGGTGGGGAACTCCCAGAAGTCGGGCATGAGGCGCGGGTGGGGGTAGGACGACAGGCCCCCGCAGCCTTCGGCCGCGCCGGCTAGTTCCCGGCGGAAGTGGACGAGCTGGCGCTCGTCGAGGCGTCCTTCGATGAAGGCCCGGGCGTAGATCCCGGGGGCGGCGTGGCCCTGGAAGAAGACCTGGTCGCCGGAGCCGCCGCCGGCCTTGCCCCGGAAGAAGTGGTTGAAGCCGACTTCGTACAGCGCCGCCGACGAGGCGAACGTGGCCAGGTGGCCACCGATGCCTTCGGCGATGTGGTTGGCCCGCACCACCATCACCGCCGCGTTCCAGCGGATGTACCGGCGGATCAACTTCTCCATCTGCGGGTCACCGGGGAACCACGGTTCCCGGCTGGCCGGGATGCTGTTGACGTAGGGGCTGGAGATCGTGGCCGGGAACCCGACCTGGGTCTCGTGCGCCCGCTCCAAGAGCTTCATCAACAAGAAGCTGGCCCGGTCTTTGCCCTGCACTTCGAGCACGTCGTCGAAGGACGCGACCCACTCCTCGGTCTCGGTCGGGTCGATGTCGGGCAGCTGATGGGAGATACCGTCGAAAATCACGCTTTCCATCGTCGCGCCTAAGACGGCCTCTTAGGTAGTAGGACGGCGAAGTGATTTGTGACATTTGTCTCAAGGTGTCCCTGGTGCCCTGGGTGCAGCCGGCGGGGCCTGCATGCGCCGGGCGGGCCCGGTGGCGGGCATGCTTGGGGTATGGGTGACCGGACATGACCGAGACTGCGCCACGTAAAAGCGAGCCACGTAAAAATGAGCCGGGGGCGCGCACCACCGTCTATACCGATGGGGCCTGCCTGGGCAACCCCGGCCCCGGGGGCTGGGCGTGGGCGGTGCCGGGGGGGCGCTGGCGCAGCGGCGCGGCGGCCCGGACCACCAACCAGCGCATGGAGGTCTCGGCCGCCCTGGACGCCGCCCGGGCCCTGGAAGGCCCACTCGAGGTGGTGAGCGACAGCACCTATGTGGTCAACTGCTTTCGGGACGGCTGGTGGGAAGGGTGGCTGGCCCGGGGCTGGGTCGGGGCGGCCAAGCAGAAGGTCGCCAACCGCGATCTCTGGGAGCCTCTGGTCGAGCTGTACCGGAGCTCACCGGGCCGCCTGCGGTTCCGATGGGTGAAGGGCCACGGCGCTGACCCTTTCAACGACCTGGTGGACCGCCTGGCCGTGGCCGCGGCTACCTCCCAGCAGGGGGGCGAAGGCCTCCGCCCGCCGGCGGCGGCGTCGGTGGGGCCGGCCGACGTCCCGAGCGCCCGTCCCGTGCCGGCCCGGCCACGGGGTGGCCGCGGGCGCCCGGGGCAGGGGGCAGGCACGGCCCTGCGCTCGGCCGGCGACGACGACGTCGAGGCAGTGCTGCGCCTGTGGCAGCAAGCCGGGGCGCGCCCCGGGCTCACCGACGACGCCGCCAGTGTGCGCCTGCTGATGGCCCGTGACCCCATGGCCCTGATCGTGGCCGAGGCCGGGACCGGGGGCGAACTGGTCGGCACCCTGGTGGCCGGTTTCGACGGGTGGCGGGCCAACCTGCACCGCCTGGTCGTGCACCCACAATGGCGCCGCCGGGGCGTGGGCCTGGCCCTGGTCGAGGAGGCCGAGCGCCGCCTCGTCGCCCAGGGGGCCAAGCGGGCCGGTGCCACCGTCGTGCTCGAGGACGCCCAGGCTCTCGGCTTTTGGGAGGCCGCCGGCTACACGCCTCAGCCCGGGACGAGGCGCCACGTGAAAAACCTCACCGACCGGGGGGCGTGAGCCTCGCGCCAGGCTCGGGCGCCCGGGCTCAGGAGGCGGGCACGGCCGTGGTGCCCCGGAAGGGGCCGTCGTGCTGGGCCAGGGCGGCGCCGTCGGGCACGTACTGCTGGGAGAGCACCCGCCACGACCCCGACGAGTACCCGATCAGGGTTTGGTCGTAGGCCCCTTCGACGGGCCGCTGCTCGGTCCAGCCGGGCACGTAGACGACCAGCTCGCCGGGCCCGGGGGCGACCACGAAACCCTCCCCGAGGAAGCGGTAGAGGCTGACCCTCCCCGCCCCGTCGACGACGTCGAGCTCGTTGCCGAAGCCGCCGCGGTCAGAGGGGGTGACGAAGACGAGGTCGGGCGACCGGGAGCCCTGGACGTCGCCCGTCCACAGCTCGCTGGGCGCGCCGGCGCTGTTGAACACCCGCCGCAGCGCCAGGGCCC
>JBEKNX010000407.1:0-4307 GCA_049522375.1 Acidimicrobiales bacterium
CGCCCACGGCCGCCTCGACCTGGTGGGGCAACATCCCGCCGTTGGTGTCGCAGAGCACCGGCGTGGCGCCGCACTGCTCGACCACCCGTAAGAAGTCGGCGGAAAAGCCCGGGTCTTCCAGGTACCCGTCGAAGAAATGCTCGGCGTCGACAAAAACGACCTTGCCGTTGTTGCGCAAGTAAGCGACGGAGTCGGCGACCATGTCGAGCGCCTCGACCGTCGTAGTCCTCAGGGTCTCGGTTATATGCCAGGGGGACGACTTGGCTACCAGGCAGACGACGCCCGTGCCCGCGCCCACCAGGTCGGCCATAACCGGGTCGGTCTCGGCCCGGCCGCCCGCTTTGCGGGTAGCCCCGAAGGCGACCAGTTTGGCCCCGGCCAGCACCAGTTCGCCCGCCACCGCACGCTCGAAGAACTCGCGGTCCTTCGGGTTGGCCCCGGGCCAGCCCCCCTCGATGTAGTGCACACCGAGGCGGTCAAGCTGTTCGGCGACCCGCAACTTGTCGGCTACGGTGAGCGAAAAGCCCTCCGCCTGGCTGCCGTCGCGCAGCGTCGTGTCGAAGATCTCGACCTTGCCGGCCGCGCCGGCGCCTGGGGCGCCGCCTGGTCCGCCGACCGGGCTGTCCTCAGTGCGCATGCTCGACCCAGGACCGGTAGCGGTCCACCTGGCCGCGCACGGCTGCCTTGTACACGTCCTGGATCTTCCTGGTCACCGGCCCGGGCGTGCCGTCCCCCACGACCCTGTCGTCGACCGACGAAATGGGCACGACCTCGGCCGCCGTGCCGCTCATGAACGCCTCATCGGCGATGTACAGGTCACTGCGCAAGAGGTTTGCATGCTCCACCTCGATGCCGAGATCCCTGGCGATCGTGAGCACCGAAGCCTGGGTTATCCCGGCCAGGGGGCCGGACGCCAACGGTGGCGTGATGACGCGGTCGTCGCGGACTATGAAGACGTTTTCTCCCGTGCACTCGCTCACGTAGCCCTGCTGGGAGAGCAGCACGGCCTCGTCGTAGCCGCTTTTCAGGGCCTCGGCTTTGGCCAGGGACGAGTTGATGTACATGCCCGTGCTCTTGGCCGCCGACGGCATGGCATTGGGGTCGTGGCGGCGCCACGAACTGACCTTCACCCGCACGCCTTTTTCGATCCCCTCCTCTCCCAGGTAGGCACCCCACGGCCACGCGGCGATGGACGTGTTGACCTGGCAGTTGAGGGTGTTGAGGCCCATTTCGCCATAGCCCAGGTAGACGATGGGCCTTATGTAGCACTCCTCGAGCCTGTTGGCCACGACGGTCTGCTTCACCGCTTCGACCAGCTGGGGCCGGCTCCAGGGGATGTCCATCATCAACATCTTGGCCGAGGCGAACAACCTGGCAATGTGGTCGGTCAGGCGAAAAACACCGGCGCCTTCAGCGGTTTTATAGGCACGTACACCTTCGAAAACGCCGCAACCGTAGTGCAGGCTGTGGGTGAGGATGTGCACGTTGGCGTCATCCCAATTGACAAGCTCGCCGTCCATCCATATGTAGTCAGTCTTGGTGATGGGCACCGCTGTTCACACCCTTTCAGATATCTGGTCGCCGAACTGGCTGGTGGTAAGGGGGCCGTTGGGGACGAACCCCCGAACTGCCTTGGTGATGCGCGCCGCCTGGTCGACCAGGCCGAGGTGATCGAGCATCATGGCCGCTGAAATAATGGCCGCGCTGGGATTGGCCTTGCCCGTCCCGACGATGTCGGGGGCGCTGCCGTGCACGGGCTCGAACATCGACGGACCGGTACGGGCCGGGTTGAGGTTGGCCGAGGCGGCCAGGCCGATCCCGCCGGCGATAGCACCGGAAAGGTCCGTCAGGATGTCACCGAAAAGGTTGTCGGTCACGATCACGTCATAACGCTGGGGGGACTCCACCATGTAAATGCACGCCGCATCGACGTGGCTGTAGGCCGTCTCGACGCCGGGGTACTCGGCCGCCACCTCGTTGAAGACCCGTTGCCAGAGGTCCCCGGCAAAGGTGAGAACGTTGGTCTTGTGGACCAGGGTGAGGTGGTGGCGCCGGGACGAGGCCAGGTCGAAGGCGAACCGGGTACAGCGCTCCACGCCGAAGCGTGTGTTCACCGAGCCCTGCGTGGCTACCTCGGCGGCCGTCCCTTTCCGCAACGAACCGCCCTCGCCGGCATAAGAGCCCTCCGTGTTCTCGCGCACGACGGCGAAGTCGACCGGCACCCCGGCACCCACGCTGGCCGCCGCCTGGAAGGGGCGCAGGTTTATGTACAGGTCGAGCTCGAAGCGCAGCCGCAGCAGCAGGCCGCGCTCCAGCACCCCGGGGGGGACTTCGGGCGACCCCACCGCCCCCAGCAATATGGCGTCGGAACCGCGCAGCTCCTCGAGCACGCTGTCGGGCAGTACTTCACCTGTGGCCAAGTAACGCTTGGCCCCGAGGTCGTAACTGACCGTGCTTAGCTCGGCGCCGGCGGCGCGGGCGACCTTCAGGGCTTCGGCGATGACTTCAGGGCCGATGCCGTCGCCGGGGACCACGGCGATGTGGTGAGCAGACGGGCTGGCGCTCAATTGCGGGCGCTCCTCCTTGTTGGTAGATGTCCCGTTACATGAAAACGACCGCCCCTAGGGGACGGTCGCAGCGACGCACACCCGCGGGGCGCGCGTCAGGTGGTAATTACTACAGCCGGGTGGGCACGGCGGGAAGGCGGGCAGGCGTTCATTGGCCTTCCAAGTATTGCATCCAAGTCCGATGGCGTCAACCTGCCCCAAGGCAGCCAGGGCCGCGTCAAGGACCCGGCACTGGTACCCTGCGCCAATGGCACCTACGAAGTTGTCGGCTTCGACCTACGGACGGCTCCAGGCCGAGCTCGACGACCTTAAGACTCGGGGACGGGTCGAGATAGCCCGCCATATCGAAGCGGCGCGGATGCTGGGCGACCTCTCCGAGAACGGCGACTATCACGCCGCCAAGGACGCTCAGGGCAAGATGGAATCTCGCATACGCCAGCTCGAAGCCATGCTTGGCGACGTCGAGGTCCTGGACGGCGGCCCGTCCGACGAAGTCGCCGCCGGCGTCAAGGTCTCGTTGCGCTATGTGGACGGCGACGAGGTGGAGCGTTACCTGGTCGGTTCCATAGAAGAGCGCGATGCAGGGACGCCGGTGATCTCTCCCGGCTCTCCTCTCGGCCAGGCCCTGATGGGCAAGAAGGCGGGGGCGATCGTCACCTACGAGGCGCCCAGCGGCCAACTCGAAGTCGAGATCGTCTCAGTCGGAGACTAACCCCCCTGGCGCCCAGCGGCCAGCGGGTTTTGCCGCCCCCGGGGCGGCTCCCGCTCAACCGTGCCCCCCCGACTGCCGAAGAGGCAGCAGCGAACATGAACTTCTCCGACGTCTCGGGCCCCCCGGGATGACCGTCCTGCCGCCGGGCACCGACGGGCCAGCCGGGCACGGAGGGCGGGCATCCGCCCGCCTTTTGGCGCGTCCCGGGCTGGCGGTGGCGGCGGGAGCGCCCGTTGCTCTGGTGGCCCTCTGCTACCTCCCGCACTACGCTCCGGCCGACCTCCTGGCCTGCGTGCTGAGCCTGGCGGCGGCGACGGTCCTGGTGGTAGCGGCCGGCACCAGCGGCTTCGAGGACAGGGAAGAACGGCGCCTAGCCAGCCGTAGCCCGAGAGCGGGACCGTGGCCGCCCGGCCCCACGGGGCCAGGCCGGCGTGAGATGGGTCGTCAGGCCTGGTCCGATCCCGCCGGACTGAGCATTGACCGCTGGCTCGTCCGCTGGCCCGGCGTAGCCGGCGCCGGCGCCATCTTCTGGTGGGTGTCGCGCCTGGGCGCGGCCGGCCTGCTGAGCGCGTTGGCGTTCGGCGCCGCCGGCCCCGGCCACGCCGCCCCGGCCGCCGTCGCCGTTGTGGTGTTGGCCCTGTTCTCGGTGGCCCCGATCGGCCCCGGGCTCGTGGCCGTGTCCCTGGGAACAGTGGCGACAGCCGGGGCCCTGGTCACCGCCAGCGGGACGGTGGCCCTGTTCCGGGGCCAGCTGACCAGCTCGCTCCTACCGCCGCAGCGCGGCTTGCCTACCTCCGCGTCGCTCGCCACCGCCGCCGTGCACGCGGCGACGACCGTGGTCCTTCTGTGCCTGCTGGCCACGTGCCTGCTGGCCGCCACCCCCGCCGTGTCGAGAGGAGCAAGCCGGAGGGCCCAATGGGCCATATGGGCAGGAGTGGGCGCGGCCGTGCCCTGCTGGGGACTGGCCATCCCCATCCTGGTCCGCTCCGGCGGGCTCAGCTCGCTAACCGTGGCCGTCGACGGTGCCC
>JBEKNX010000408.1:0-4299 GCA_049522375.1 Acidimicrobiales bacterium
TCCGCGGCTCGGGTCGCGGGGCTCAAGTCACTGTTATGGCAGTCGGTGTGAGATATGGCGGTCGGTGTGACGGCGGGGGCGTGGCTGGCTGCGCTCCCCGAGGTGGCGGTGGCTATGGTCACGGCTCACTTCACTGCCAGGGTGAAGGTTTGGGTTGCCGTGCCGACGGAGTTCTTGGCCGTGATGGTCAGCGTGTACGTGCCGGCTGTGGTCGGCGTCCCCGACAGGGTGGCCGTGCCGTTGGTGTTGCGGGTGTAGGTCAAGCCCCGCACGGTGCCTGTGTGGGTCACGGTCGGCAGTGGGTACCCGCTGGTGGTGAAGGTGAAGGTGAAGGCGGTCCCGTGGGTCGCAGTGGCCGACGAAGCACTGGTGATGGCCGGGGCCTGGTCGACGGTCAGCGTGAACGCCTGCGTCGCAGTGCCGTAGGTGTTGCTGGCGCTGAGGGTCAACTTGTAGACGCCGCCCGCACCCGTCCCGGCGATGCCGGACAGGGTGGCGGTCCCGTTGCCGTTGTCGGTCCAGGTGAGGCCGGACGGGAGGGCCGTCGTAGGGGAGCTGGCGGACTCGGTCATGGCCGGCACCGGTGCCCCCGTCGCCTTCACGGTGAAGCTGAAGGCGGAGCCGACGGTCGCCGTGGCGCTGGCCGCACTGGTGATAGTAGGAGCGGCCTCGACCGTCAGCACGAAGGTCTGGGTGGTGCTGCCGGCTGAGTCGGTCGCTTTCAAGGTGATGGTGTAGACGCCACCGCTGGCCGCGGTGGGCGTCCCCGAGATGGTGGCCGTCCCGTTGCCGTTGTTGGAGAAGCTGACACCGGCGGGCAGGGTCCCGCTGTGGGTCACGTTGATGGTGTAGGTGGTGCTCCCGCTTACCGTTGTGGTCACGGGGAAGGTGAAGGCCTTGCCCGCGGTAGCCGTGGCCGACGCCGCGCTGGTGAAGGTGGGCACCGGCACCGCCGTCCCGGCTGCCTTCACCGTAAGGGCGAAGCTTTGGGTGACCGGGGTGGCGCCGGTGGCCGTGAACGCCAGGGAGTAGGTACCTGCCGCGACGGATGTCGAGCCCGACAACGTCGCGCTGCCAGTACCCCCGGTGAAGCTGACCCCGCTGGGCAGGGACCCTGCGGTGATGATCGGTGCCGGGTAGCCTTTGGCGCTGACCAAGAAGCTGAAGGCCGTCCCGGCCGTCTCCGTCACGCTTGTGGCGCTCGTGAACGAGGGGGCCTGGTCGATGGTCAGCGTGAAGGCCTGACTGTCGGTCCCCGTCGAGTTCTTGGCCGTGAAGGTCAAGGCGTAGGTGCCGCTGTCGGTGGTTGCCGGGGTCCCGGCCAGGGTGGCCGTCCCGTTGGTGCCGGCGGTGAAGGTCAGGCCGGAGGGCAGCGTCCCGGTGCGGGTGAGCGTCGGGGCGGGCGTGCCCGTTGTCGTGATGCTGAACGTGAACGGGGTGCCCGCGGTCGCGGTGGCGGAGCTGGCGCTGGTGATGGCCAGTCCGCTGTTTACGACCAGGGTGAAGCTCTGGGTGGCTGTGCTTGTGCCTGTGGCCGTGATCGTGATCGGGTAGGTGCCCTGCGTGCCGGCGGCGGGAGTGCCGGCCAGGGTGGCCTTACCGGCAGTGCCGGGGGTGAAGCTAACCCCGGAGGGCAGTGCCCCCGTCTCGGTCAGGACCGGGACGGGGTACCCGCCGGCGCTGATCGGGAAGTTCCCGTTGCTCGTGGCGGCGAAAGTGGCCGTATTGCCACTGGTTATGCTGGCCGCCTCGTCGACGGTCAGGGTGAAGGCCTGGGTGGCCGAGCCCGCACCGTTGGTGGCGGTGATCGTGATCGGGTACACCCCTCCCGTCCCTGTTGCCGGCGTGCCCTCGAAGCTGGCCGTCCCGTCTTTGTTGTCGACGAAGGTGACGCCCGTGGGCAACGCACCGCTCTCGCTGAAGCTGGGGACGGGGCTGCCGGCGTCGGTCACCATGAAGCTGAACGTCGTGCCGACCGTAGCCGTGGCCGTGTCGGGGCTCGAGATCGTGGGCGTCTCGCCGACGGTGAGGGTGAAGGTCTGCGTGGTGGTGCCGGTCCCGTTGGTGGCCGTGAGGGTGACCGTGTTGGTGCCGACGTCACTCGCCGAGGGGGTGCCCGAGATGGTGGCGGTGCCGTTGCCGTTGTCGGCAAAGCTCAAATCGACCGGCAGGCCGCTCTGGCTCATGGCGGGGACTGGATAGCCGCTCGTGGTCACGGTGAAGCTGAACGGCTCGCCCACGCTGGCGGCGGTGCTGTTGGCGCTCGTGATCGCCGGGGCTTGGCCGACGACCACGTTCAGGGTGCCGGTGGCAGCAGGGCTTATCCCGTTGCTGGCCGTTATGGTCAGTGGCGTCGTGCCGGTCGCGGTGGGCTCACCGGTGATGGTGGCGGTGCCGTTGCTGTTGACAGTGAAGGTCAGCCCGGCGGGCGGGGCCCCTGTCTCGGTTATGGCGGGCGTCGGCGAGCCGGTGGCGGTAATGACCACGGACCCCATTTGGTTGACAGAGAAATCGGCGACAGGGATGCTGAGGGCGGGGGCAACGCCCGTGTCCACCGTGATGGTGACCACCAGCGAGGCCGTGCTGCCGGAGGAGTTGGTGGCCGACAAGGTGACCGGATAAGTCCCCTGGGTACCGGTGGCGGGGGTGCCGGAGATAGTGCCGGTGCCGTTGCCGTTGTCGGTGAAGACCAGACCGGTGGGCAGGGTCCCCGCCGTTTCCGTGAGGGTCGGTGCTGGGTAGCCGGTCGTGGTGATGTCGTAGGTGCTGTCGACGCCGGTCGAGAAAGTGGCGGTGCTCGGGCTGGTGATGCTGGGAGCGTCGGCGACCGTCAGGCTGAACTGCTGCGAGGAGGTCCCGGCGGTGCTCGTCGCCGTGATCGTGATCGGGTAGATGGCGCCCGAGGTGGCCGCCGGGGTGCCGGCGATGGTGGCTGTGCCGTTGCCGTTGTCAGTGAAGGTGAGCCCGCTGGGCAGGGCCCCCGATTCGGTGAGGGCGGGTGCCGGCTCGCCCGTGGTGGTGACGGTGAAGCTGAAGGGCGTGCTGGCTATGGCGTTGGCCGAGGTTGAGCTGGTGATGGCGGGGGCGACGCCCTCGGTAAGGGTCTGCGACGAGGTCCCGGCCATGTTCAGCCAGTTCGACAGCACACCGGCGTAGGACTGGAGGGAGGTGGTACCGCTGACGGTGGTGCCGGGCGGCACGGTCACGGGGACGTTGACGGCCCCGGTGCCGGTGTTGGCGATGGTGACCACGCCGTTGGTCTCGCTGGCGCTCACCGTCGGGGTGGCCTGGGCCAGCTCTGCGGACCAGTTCGTCTGGTCGGCCAGAGTGTTGCCGATGCCGCCCAGGGTGAGCTGTACGTAGGGGGTGGTGGAGTTGAAGTAGCTGTCGTACTCGGAGATGAGCGGGTTGAGAACCTCGTAGAGCGTGCCGTCGCCGTCGGTACTAGCTGCGGCTGTCGCCGCCGGGACGTAGTTGGCCGGGGGCAGGATGCTCGAATAGGGGGGCGTGCCCATCAGGTTGGTCTGGTGCACGTAGCTCACTTCGGGGTTGTTGGACAGCATGTTCTGGAGCATGCCGGTGACCACCTGGTTGATGACATCGGCAAAGGTGAGCAGCGTCGTCGAGCACGTGGTCACGGTGGTCGAATGGCACTGGGAGTCAGGGGCGGCCTCGCTGTACAGGGTGTTGTACTCGTCGAGCTCCTGGGCGTTGGTGGCCACGTTGTAGAAGATGTTGATGGGGTGCCGGGGCGCCACCTGGTAGGAGTAGGTGCCGGTGCCGTCTTCGACGAAGGGCTGGCCGGCGGCGTAGGTGGCCCCGGAGTAGGTGGCGCCGATGCCGAACTGGTCATCGGCCGGGTCGGGGTAGGCCTTGGAGGCGTCGGCCCCCACCGTGGTGATCCGCACCGCCTGCAGGGCGGGGGTGAAGTTGGGGTTCTGCTCCCAGGGCAGCTCGTTGGCGTTCTCCACTATGGGCGGCGTCCAGCCCGTCGGCATGGGCACGTTCATATAGGTGATGCCCCCGCTGGCCGTACCGCTGGTGGCCCCGGTGTCGGTGAAAGTGAGCTCCTGCTCGCCGCCACAGGTGGTGGGGTCAGGGCCCTCGCTGTCACAGACGGTGTTGCCCTGGGCCGGGGAGGTGTCGCCCGAGCTGTTGTCGGGGAGCGTGGCCGAATCGGGCGTGGCGTAGGTGCCGATCTCGGTCCAGCTCGTGTAGGGGGCAGCCGAGCGGTAGATGATGTAGTTGGCGGCGTGGCAGATGGCCTGCCAGGTCAGCGACACCGACCCGGTCGGGCCC
>JBEKNX010000409.1:0-4292 GCA_049522375.1 Acidimicrobiales bacterium
GGGTCGTCCAGGACCAGCAGGGCGGCGTTGATGACCTCGGCCGTGTTGTGGGGCGGGACCGAGCAGGCCATAGCCCAGCCCACGCCCATGGAACCGTTGACGAGCAGGTTAGGGAACGTGACAGGCAGCACTTTGGGCATCTGCTTGGTCTCGTCGAAGTTCGCTTCGTAGCCGACGACCTCGGGGCGCAGGTCGGTGAGGAACTCGGTAGATGCCGGCGAGAGCCGGCACTCGGTATAACGCTGAGCGGCGGCGGGCGCCTCGTTGTGCAGGTTGCCCCAGTTGCCCTGGCCGTCGATGAGAGGCAGGTTCGACTGCCACGGCTGGGCCATGCGCACCATGGCGTCATAAACAGCCGTGTCCCCGTGAGGGTGGTAGGTCCCTATGACGTGGCCTACGGTCTTGGCCGACTTGGAGTACTTGCGGTCGGACCGGACGCCCAGGTCGTCCATGGCCACGATGATGCGGCGCTGGACAGGCTTGAGCCCGTCGCGCACGTCGGGCAGAGCCCGGGCTGTGTTGACGTAGCTCCCATAAGAGCGGCCCCGGGTGAGCATGGCATCGCTGTAGTCCACCTGCTCGCCGTCCCAGGAGAAGAACACGGCGCCGTCGCCTTGCTCCGGCTCGTCTTCGGTGCCGAAAAGGGACAGGCCGTTGTCGGTGCCGCTCATACCAGCACCTCCAGCCCGACTTCTTCGAGCCAGCTCTTGCGCTTGGCGGCGGCGGCCGGGCCGTTGCCCATGATCAGGTTGAGGGTCTCGCCGGACTCGCTTATATCTTCGACCATGACCTGTTGGAGCTTGCGGGTGGCCGGGTCGAAACACGTAGTCCGCAGGTGCTGCCAGGGCATCTCGCCGAGCCCCTTGAACCGGCTGACGTCGTCTCCCTTGCGGCCGTGCTTTTTCACCAACTGGGAGCGCCCGGGTTCGTCGTAGGCGTAGACGAACTTTTCTCCCTTGGAGTCGAGGTTTATCTTGAACAGGGGCGGCCGGGCGACGAATATACGGCCTTCGGCCACGAGCGAAGGGAACAGTTCGTGGAACATGGCCAGCAGAAGGTTGCAGATATGGGCGCCGTCGGTGTCGGCGTCGGTCAGGACCACTATCTTGCCGTAGCGGCGGTCCTTGGGTTCGAGCGAGGCCACTATTCGCTTGCCCACTGCTTCTTTCTTGCCGCCCATGGCGATCAGGACGCTTTCGATCTCGGCGTTCTTCCAGATCCGGTCGTTGCTGGCGCCCAGCACGTTGAGGATCTTCCCCCGCACGGGCAGGACGGCCTGGAACGTCTTGTCCCGGGCGTCGCCGGCCGTGCCGAGGGCCGAGTCACCTTCCACGATGAAGATCTCCCGCTCCTCTACCGGGAGGTTCTCCAGGCAGTCCTCGAGCTTGCCTGGCAACGGCGATTCATCAAAGACGCCCTTCTTGCGCTTGGTATCTGCTCGGCTGCGAGCCAGCCGAGAGTCCCGAGCCTCGGTGCAACGGGCCAGGACCGCCTCGGCGTCCTTCTTGTAGGCCTTGTCACGCAACCAGTCCGACAGAGCGGCGTAGACGAAGGTCTGGACGGCACCTTTCACCTCGGAGTTGTTGAGTTTGTTCTTGGTCTGGCCCTCGAACTGGGGGTCGGCGAGCTTCACCGACACCGCCGCCGTCAGGCCCTCCCAGATGTCCTTGGGGTGGAAGGACTCTTTCTTGTCCTGCTTGAGCTGGCCGCACTCGAACGCGTAGCGGTTGAGGACGCTGGTCAGGGCCGCCTTCAAGCCCTCCACGTGGGTGCCGCCGTCGACGGTCGAGATGACATTGGCAAAGGAGTGGGCGCGCTCGTTCTCGTCGGTCTTACCGTTCCACGCCGTCCACTGCAGGGCCACCTCGACCGAGACGGCTTGCTTGGCGAACTGTGGGTCGGGGTGGTCCTCGGAGGACAGGTAGACGACGTGGGGGTGGACCGGGGCACGCTCGGCATTGGCATCTATGTCGCGGACGTAGTCGGCGATGCCGTTTCGGGAGCAAAAGACGGCTTCGGCGTGACCGGGCCAGCGCAGCACGAACTTCAAGCCTTTTACCAGGAACGCCTTTTCCCGCAGGCGGGCTTCGACCGTGGTGTAGGAGTACCGGGCGTCGGGTTCGAAGACGGTGTCGTCGAAGCGCCACCTGACCGTCGTCCCGCGCTGCGCCCCCGGCTTCAGGGCTGCGCCCTTGGTGACCGGCCTTACTGGTTGCCCCTGCTCGTAGCGGACCGTCCAGGTGTGGCCGTCCCGGCGGACCTCGGCTTCCAGCCAGGCGGACAAGGCATTGGTGACGGCGGCGCCCACGCCATGCAAGCCGCCGGTGACCTTGTAGCCGCCATCGCCGAACTTGCCCCCGCCGTGCAGCTTGGTGAACACGATGTCGAGGGCGGAGAGCCCGGTTTGCTTGTGGACGTCGACCGGGATGCCCCGCCCGTCGTCGGTGACCTGGACGACGTTGGCCTCCATGAGCTCGACGACGATGGTCTGGCAGTGGCCACCGAGGGCCTCGTCGACGGAGTTGTCGACTATCTCCCAGATCAAGTGGTGCAGGCCGCGCGAGGTGGTCGACCCGATGTACATGCCCGGGCGCAGGCGGACCGGTTCGAGCCCTTCGAGGACCCGGAAATTATCGGCGGTGTAGGTGTCGGTCTCGGCTGCCATCTGGCCCCCTACGGCTCGGCTTGGTTGGCACGGCTCGACCATAGCGATGCCGCCACGGCCACTGGTTGATCGTCAGGGGCCAGGCCGCCGGTCGTCTGGTACGGGTAGGCCAAGGGCACGATCTGAACCCTACGACGGGCCGGTGACCACGCCCCCGGCCCCGGAGCGGTCACCGGCCGTGGCCCAGCCTGAACAGGCGTGCTTATTCGTCGGGCTCGGTTTGCTCCCCGATCGGGACCGAAGTGCTCGGCGGTGGCGGCTCCAGGGCCCGGTCCACGCCCCGCAGGCGCCTCCAGCGGGCCCGGCGCCGGTAGGCCAGCACGGACTCAGGGTGCAGGAAGTAGCTCACCTTGGGGCCGTCCCCCGAGGAGTCGAGCGCCCGGGCGGCGTCCAGTATCCGTAGGTCGGCGGCCGTGTAGCGCCGGCGCTGGCGCAGGTACCCGCCCCAGGAGCGGGTGACGAACGATTCGAGGAAGCGGCCCGGACGTTCGGCGTCCTCGAACAGGCTCCAGCGCGTCGCCCCGGCCCGGCGGCGCACCACGCGCAGCTCCTCCATGGCCTCGATGAATGCCTCGTGCTTCTCCGGGTCGGTCTGGAAGTCGACGAGGATCATTACCGGGCCGTCCTCCTCCTCAGGCTCGGACACCAGCTCGGGCTGGAGGCGAGGCACGACCTGGAGGTCGCGCCGGTCGACGTTGGGGAGGCGGAGACGACCGGTGAGAAGGACACCGCCCAGGAGGCAGGCGGCGCCAATGAGCAGCGTGACCCGCACACCGACCACGTCGGCCACGGCGCCCCACAGGAGGCCGCCGAAGACGATGGACGCCTGGAAGACCATCAGGTAGGCGCCGAGCGCCCTTGACAGGATCCAGCGCGGCACGGCGTGTTGGACGCCGAGGTTAAGGGTGGTCAGGGACACGAGCCAGGCGGCTCCGTAGGCCGCCAGCGCCACCGCGGCCGCCGCTCTTTGATGAAGAAGGGCAAGTGGGAGCATGCTGACGGCCGAGACGATGCTGGCGATGGCCAGCATCGGGTCGAGCGGGAAGCGCTCGTACAGCCGGGGCAGCACGACGGCGGCAGTCACCGAACCGGCGCCGACGGCCGCCAACAACAAGCCGTAGCCAACCGAGCCGAGGTCCAGGACGCGCGACCCCAGCAGGGGCAACAGGGACGTGAGGGCACCGGCAGGCAGGACGAACAGGACGGTCCGCCAACAGATCACTTGCAGCACCGGGGCGTTGCCGAGGTACCGCAGGCCGGCCGCCACCGCCCCGATCACGGCTTCAGCACTGTCTTCGCCCGGGGTGGACAGCCGCGTCCGCTGGCGGCCGCGCCAGATGAACAGGAAGGCGACGATGGTCGAGATCAGCGCCGCGGCGATGGCGAACATCCCTCCGGCGCCGAGGGCGGCCAGCAGGGCGCCGCCCATGACGGGCCCGACCACCTGGCCGATGTTCCATTGGAGCCCATCGAGGCTGAACGCCCGGGAGAGCAGGCGTTCAGGGACGAGCTGGTGGATGGTGGACCAGTACGCCGGGGACGAAAAGGTGCCGACCGTGCCGAGCAACGCCGCGAACTCGAGCAGGGCGAACGGCGACAGGGCCCCCCCGAGGGCCAGGTGGGCCAG
>JBEKNX010000410.1:0-4286 GCA_049522375.1 Acidimicrobiales bacterium
ATGAACGAGGAGACACTGCGCGAGACCCTGGAGTCCGGGCGCACCGTGTTCTGGTCCCGCAGCCGCCAGCAGCGCTGGCGCAAGGGTGACTCCTCGGGCGAGCGCCAGTGGGTCCGGGCCGCATACTACGACTGCGACGGCGACACGTTGCTGCTGATCGTGGAGCAGGAGGGGGCGGGCGCATGCCACACGGGCAACCACAGCTGCTTCTACCGCCGCTTCGGGGCGGGAGCCACCTCTGAATAGCCCGGTGCCGGGCGGGGTGCGGCCCAGCCGGGACGACTTCGTCGCCCTGGCCCGGGACTGGAGCGTCGTGCCTGTGTGGCGGGAGCTGCTGGCCGACCTGACGACGCCCGTTGCCGCCTTCGCCCGTCTGGTCCACGACGAGCCGGGCTTCGTCCTGGAGTCGGTGGAGCACGCCGGGACGTGGGGGAGGTGGTCGTTCATCGGCCGCCGGCCGTCGGCGAGACTGACGTTGCGGCGCGGGAAGGTGTCCGTGGAGGGGTCGCTCCACGCCGACGTGCCGACCGACCGCGGCATCCTGGCCGCCATCGAGGCCGTACTTTCCCATTACAAGGCGCCCGAACTGAGCGGGTTGCCGCCGTTGCACGGAGGCCTGGTCGGCTACCTCGGCTACGACGTCGTCCGGGAGATCGAACGGCTGCCGGAGCCGCCCCCCGACGAGCTCGGCTATCCCGACGCCATCGTGTCGGTGGTCGGCCAGATCGCCGCCTATGACGCCTGGCGCCAGCGGGTCACGCTGGTGGAGGCCGTGCCCGTGCCCGCCGGGGCCAGCACGGCCGAGCTGCACGACCTCTACGACTGGGCGCTCCAGCGCCTGGAGGAGTTTGCCGCCGAGGGGGCCAAGCCCATCGACGAGCCCGTCATCGTGCCCCCCGACCGCGACGACGAGCTGCCCCCGGCCACGCGGCGTACCTCGCCCGAGCTCTACGCCGCCTCGGTGGCGGTGGCCCGTGAGCACATCTACGCCGGCGACATCTTCCAGGTCGTGCTGGCCCAGCGCTTCGACCTGGAACTGGGGGCCAAGCCCCTCGACCTGTACCGATCGTTGCGCCAGGTCAACCCCAGCCCTTACATGTACCTGCTCCAGTACCCCGAGCTGGCCGTGGTGGGCTCGTCCCCCGAGCCGATGGTCCGGGTGCGCGACGGGCTGGTCATCTCGAGGCCCATCGCCGGCACCCGCCGGCGGGGCCGCACCGAGGCCGACGACCGCCGCCTGGCGGCCGAGCTGTCCGAGCACCCCAAGGAGAGGGCCGAGCACGTGATGCTGGTCGACCTGGCTCGCAACGACGTAGGCAGGGTGGTCGAGTTCGGCACGGAGACCGTCGACGAGCTGATGACGCTGGAGCGCTACAGCCACGTCATGCACATGACGTCCCAGGTTTCGGGCCGGCTCCGGGCGGGCCTGGGCCCGGTGGACGTGCTGCGGGCCACGCTGCCGGCCGGCACGGTGTCGGGAGCGCCCAAGGTTAGGGCGATGGAGATAATCGACGCCCTCGAGCCGGCCCGGCGCGGGCCTTACGCCGGCGTCGTCGGCTACATCGACTTCTCGGGCAACGTGGACACGGCCATCGCCATCCGGACCATGCTGGTGAGCGCGGACGGGAGGGCCAGCGTCGAGGCGGGAGCGGGCATCGTCGCCGACAGCATCGCCGAGACCGAGGACCTGGAGTGCCGCAACAAGGCCGCCGCCCTGCTGGCCGCCGTCCCCGGGGCACGCCGGATCGCCGCCGCTCGCCAGGGTGGCAAGCCATGACCTACGAGGAGGGTTATAGCGCCCTGACCCAGGGCCTGGGCGCGCTCGAGATCGGCCGAGACGTTGTCCGGGTGAGCGGCCCCGACGCCGAGCGCTACCTGCAGGGCCAGCTCAGCCAGGACGTCGCCGCACTGGCTCCGGGGGCCTGGGCGTGGGCGCTGGCGCTGGCGCCGCAAGGGAAGCTGGACGCCTTCGTCCGGGTTTTCCGAGCGGCGACGGAAGAGTTCATCCTGGACACCGACGCCGGCGTGGGGCCGGCGCTGGTGGCCCGGCTGTTGCGCTTCCGGCTGCGTACCAAGGCCGACGTGGAGCAGCTGGAGTGGCGGGTGGTGGCCGTCCGGGGCCCCGCCGCCTCCCTGGACGCGTCCGTGGTGCCCGGTGCCGGCGTGCTGGCCGTCCCGTTCAAATGGGGCGGGCTGAGCGGCTATGACCTCCTCGGGGCCGGCCCGGTCGCCCCCGAAGGCGCCGTAGCCGTGGGCACGGACGCCTACGAGGCCGCCCGCATCGAGGCGGGGTTCCCCAAGCACGGTGCCGAGCTCGACGAGCGGACCATCCCGGCCGAGGCCGGGCTGGTCGAAGCGTCGGTCAGTTTCACCAAAGGGTGCTACACGGGCCAGGAACTGGTGGCCCGCATAGATTCCCGGGGCAGCAATGTCCCGCGCCACCTGCGGGGGCTGCTGCTGTCGGGCCCGGCTGCCCCGGGCGAGCGCCTGTACGCCCCGCAGGCCAAGGAGGTCCCGCAGGCCAAAGACGTCCCGGAGGCTAAGGAAGTCGGCCGCCTGACCAGCGTGGCTCGCTCCCCGGAGCGGGGCTGGGTGGCCCTCGGGTACGTGGGCCGGGCGGTTCCTACCGGGCCAACCCTGATAGTGGCCGGAGGGCCGGGCCCGGGGCCCGTACTGGCCGAGGTCAAGCTGCTTCCTTTCTCACGCGAAGGGCGGTGAGCCAGGTCCAGGGCCGCCGTGAGAGGGAGGCCGGGGCCCCCTTGACGCTGTCGGGGCAAGGGAAGTCCTTCGACGCTATGGCCATGTACGCCTTCGTCGCCCTCGGGCTCCCCGACGGCATGATCGGGACCGCGTGGCCGGCGGTCAGGCGGGGCTTTCATGCGCCGCTCGAGGACCTCGGCGTCGTGCTGCTGGTGGGCACCTTCGGGGCCATTGCCAGCTCGTCCGTCGCCGGTCTGGTGCTGGGCCGGCTCGGCATCAAGCGGATGATCATGCTGGCCGGCACGATCGGCGCTCTCGGCGCCGTGGGGATTATCCTGTCGCCGGTCCTGTGGGCGTTCGTCCTGTCCGGCACCGGCCTCGGCATTGCGGCAGGGTTCCTGGACAGTGCCGTCAACACGGCGGTCGCCCTGGCCAATCGCAACCGGCTGCTCAACATGCTGCACGGTTGCTACGGCGTGGGGACCACGATCGGGCCCTTGGTCATAACCGCCGCGCTCTTGGCCGGGTCCTGGCGGCCCGGTTACGGGGTGCTCCTGGCGGTGGAACTGTTCATGGTGGCCGGTTGGTGGCTGGCAGGCCGCCGGCTGGAGGCGCGGCCGCCCCTCGGGCCGGTGCCGGCCGAGGAGGTCCGGGCCGGGCGGGCACCGGCCGTCCCTCGGGTCATGGGGCCGGCCCTGTCCCGGCGCCGTGCGGCGTTGACGGTGGCCTTGGGCCTGCTCGTTTTCATGGTGTACACGGGGTTTGAGGTCTCCGCCGGCCAATGGGAGCCGAGCTTCGACCGGGGGCCGCTGCACCTCGGCACCGGGGCCACGGGCCTGGCCACGTTCGGCTATTGGGGCGCTCTCACCGTCGCCCGCTTCGCCCTGGCCGCCCCCCGCCGCCCGCTTTCGCAAGCGGGCATAGTGCGCTGGGGGTGTGTCGTCGCCCTGGGCGGCGCCGCCGTGGTGTGGTGGCGGCCGTCCACCGTGGTCAGCCTCCTGGGCCTGGTCGTCATCGGAGGCGCGCTGGCCGGTGTCTTCCCGGCCCTGGTCGCCCTCACCCCGTCGCGGGTAGGCGAGGAGATGGCCCGCCACGCGATCGGCTGGCAGATCGGTGCCGCCAATATCGGCGGCTCGGCCATCTCCGCGGTGTTCGGCGCCATCTTCCAGCACTACAGTTTGAACGACTTCGGCCCGGCGCTGGTGGTGGTGGCGGTCCTGGTGCTCCTGGGCGCGTTGGTACTGGAGCGCGCCGCCCCGGCTCGGCTGGGCGATTGACATGAGCGGCGGCGCGCCCAGGCCGCAACGGCTGGTGGTGGTGGGCGGCACGGGCACCGAGGTGGGCAAGACCTGGGTCGGCTGCGAACTGGCCCGGCACCTCCGGGGGCTCGGCCAGGAAGTCAGCGCCCGCAAGCTGGCCCAGTCCTTCGGCCCCGAAGAGGGCCCCACCGACGCGGAGCGACTGGCCGCAGCGACGGGGGAAAAGGCAGCCGATGTGTGCCCGCCATGGCGCTGGTACCCAAGTTCTTTGGATCAGCACATGTCTGAAGTGGAGTTAGTATTTCAGATTTTGTTTGTCGTATAATT
>JBEKNX010000411.1:0-4278 GCA_049522375.1 Acidimicrobiales bacterium
AGGGTGACGCGCCAGGGGCGTTTCGGCATCCCGGTCGAGTGCCCTATCGCCCCGGACTGGAGCAACTACGGCACCTACCAGTGGCCAGAGCTGGGCCCGGGTACGCCGCTTGACACTGCTGCCCCCCGCTACCGTCAGTACAGCGGGCAGATGTCTGGGAACAGCGATGCCTATTACCCGCGGGGCGGGTCGCTGACTTTCTTCGAGAAGCTGCAGCAGCTGCACGGCTTTGAAGCCACGCTGGAGGACCTGGCGACACGCGAGCCGATGGTCTACCGTTTGCGGGACGACCTGCTGCAGTTCAACCTGGCCTGGCTTGACCTGTGGCTGGCGGAGGACTACCTCGGCGTGCAGTTCGCTGACGACTGGGGGGCACAGGCCCGCATGCTGGTCTCACCATCGATGTGGCGTTCGTTCTTCAAACCCGTCTACGCCGAGATGCTGGGCAAGGTCAAGAAGGCCGGGCGTCACGTGTGGTTCCACAGCGACGGCTTCATCTTGCCGATCATCCCCGACCTCATCGAACTTGGGGTCGATGTCCTGAACTGCCAGAGCACGGTGATGGGATTGGACAACCTCAAACAGTTCGCCGGCCACCTGTGTTTCCGTACCGACATCGACCGCCAGCATGTGCTGCCTTTTGGGCGACCGGAGGACGTCAAGCGGCACGTGCACGACCAGTTCGAGGCCTTGGGGACGCCCAACGGCGGGATCGTGGCCTCCGGCGAGCTCAGCTTCGACGTACCGCTGGCCAACATCGAAGCGATGTACGAAGCCTTCCTGGAGCTCAGTTACTAGCGGGACGTTGGCTCGTCACTGTTAGCCACGCGGCGCAGGCCGAGCCAGACCAGGACGGTCCCCATCCAAAGTCAGCGAGAAACGCAGACCTGATAATGCCGCTCTGACCTTGCCCGTCGGCAGCTGGCGCCACGTGCTCGCCCACATTATACTCGGTAGACGAGTAAAATGTCCTCCAATGGGATGATCACTGAACTACGGCGGGCCACGGGGGCTGTAGCAGTTCTCCGGGCCGTCCACGGACGACCGGGCATCGAACGTGTAGACGTAGCTCGTGAGACCGGCATGACGAGCGGCTTCGTCACCGAGACCGTGGCCCGTCTCGGCGCCCTCGAGCTGGTCACTGAGCGCCCGGCACCGCCTACGGGTGGGCGCGGCCGGCCCACCACGACCCTCCGTCCCCATCCACGAGGGCCCCTCGTGGTCGCCGCCGCCATCGGCCACGAGACCTGGAAGCTCGCCGTGGCGCAGCTCGGCGGGACCGAGCTCGTCCGGGCCGAGCGAGCGCACCGACGGGACCCCGGCCAGGTCCTGGGCGAGCTGGGGGAGGCATTGGGGTCCGTCCGCAGGCGCTACGGTCGCCGCATCCGGGTAGCCGCTGTTGCTGTTCCCGGGACCGTGGTCGACGACCACCTCGCCCAAGCGGCGAACCTCGGCTGGGACGACATCGACCTCGGCGTGCTCTGGCCGCGCCAGCGAGACGGCCGGGCCCTTCTCGCCGGCAACGACGCCAGCTTCGCCGCCATAGCCGAAGCGCGTCGCGGAGCTGCGGTGGGCGCCGGGTCGGTCCTGCACCTGTACATGGACGCCGGCATCGGCGGTGCCGTCATCGAAGGCGGCCGGCTGGTCCTTGGCGCGACCGGCACCGCCGGCGAGTTCGGGCATATGCCCTTCGGTGACCCAGCCCAACAGTGCCGCTGTGGTGCACGAGGGTGCTGGAACACCACCCTCGACGGCGCCGCCCTCGCCCGTGCCCTCAACCAAGCGCAACCTACCGACGAGGTCAGCTATGTCCGCCACGTCCTCGCCGTCGCTCGGGCGGCACCTGTCGTACAGCACGAAGAGGTCGCTGCCGCCCAGCAGATGGCAAGCTCCGCCGGACGGGGGGTTGCCGGCCTCGTCAACGCCTTCGACCCCGACATCGTCACCTTCGGCGGCTTGGGGCGCGAGTTGCTCGAAGTCGCCGGCGACCGCGTCTACGCGGCCTACCTCGCCGGCCTCATGCACTTCCGCCTTCCCGCGCCCCCGCCGCTCGTCCCCGCCCATTTCGGCGACGACGCCCCCCTGGTCGGCGCCACCGAGGAAGCCTTCTCCGCGTTCCTCAGCGAAGGCGGCCTGCGTTCGTGGTCACCCCGCAGGCAACGGCCAGCCGACCTATGAACGGACGGGCCGGGGAGACAGCCGAGAGCACTGGGCACTTACGGCAAAGGCAATCATGACCGCATTGCTTGCGCTGGTCACGGTCGTGTCATGGGGGACGTGGATACCACTGGCCCAGGCGGTGCCCGGCGTGCCCCAACGGTCGCGGACGTTTTATGTGACCGTCGGCAACGTCGTTTTTGCTGCCGTGGCTCTGGTCGCCAGCGGCGGCCACCTCTCCTTCGGTTGGCGCGAGTTCTGGTTGCCTTTGGTCGGAGGCCTGGTCTGGACGGCGGGGAACTACTCTGCTTTTCGCGCCTCGGAGGCCATCGGGCTGGCCCGCGCTGCCGGGTCGTGGACACCACTGAACATCATCACGGCGTTCGTGTGGGGTGCCCTTCTCTTTGGCGAGCTCAACAGCTTCAGCGCCGCTCGCTTCGCCCTGGTCGCAACGGCGCTCGTGCTCGTCCTGGTGGGGGTGCTCTTGATCGTGAGCTCGCAAGACGAGCGTCGCGCCAAGGCACTGGTACCGGGGGCCGTACCAGCCTCAGGCCGCAATCCGGCCGGGGCTACGCAGGCCGGACAGGGGGCCTCGGCTGCCACTGGCGCTAGCAGCTACCGCCGTGGCCTGCTCTGGGCCAGCGCCGCAGGAGGGCTGTGGGGCAGTTACTTTGTGCCGGCCCAGTGGGCAAAGGTGCCGACCCAGGTGGCCAATTTCCCCCTCGCCCTCGGCATCCTCGCTGCTGGGTTTGCCCTGGCGCTGCCTGCGGCCGAGCCGGTCAGGCTGAGCCTGAGGGTCACCACTGTGCAGTTGACGGCCGGGTTGCTGTTCGGCATCGGCAACCTTGCCCTGCTGGGCCTGGTCTCCCGAGTGGGCACCGGTGTCGGCTTCACCATCGCCCAGCTGAGCCTGCTCGTCAATGCGAGCATCGGCATCTGGGTCTTCAAAGTGCCAAAGCCGGGCTCCCGGGCGGCGAACATCGCTCTTGCCGGCATCTTGGTCGCTGGTGTTGGTGGTGGCCTCATCGGCGCTGTTAGGTAGCACAGGATCCCGGTTAGCGAGTCACCGCTTCAGTGCGAGCGCAACCGTTTATTACGAGACCCTGAGCGCTACGGGGAACTCGGCGAGTCTGTGCGCTGGGACAATGGCGTCAAGTTTGAGGAGCGATGCCACGGCAGGTTCCGCATCCGCATTGTTCACGATCAGAGCGAGCACGGCTGGCCCCGGCGTGGTCGACTGGCGCATGGCGGCGGCCCGGAAACCTGCGGTCGCGTGCAGCCTCCCGGGCCTGCAACTCGTGAGTGAATGTGTCCCCTTCGGCGTGTTGGCGGCCAAGGCGGCGGCCACGCAGGCCCTTTCGTCGTCGTCGGCGGGCACCCCGTCGCCCAGGTCGAGTAGCCCCGAGATCGGCATTATCAGGGCTGAGCCGCTCACGGCTGTGACGTGGACCTATGGACAAATGCCCAGCTCAGCTGACCTTTCGGCGTGACGCTTGCGGACCTCTGCTGACCCTTGCGGACCTTCGCTCGTGGTGCAGGTGTGGTGCAAGAAGAGCGTTCCGTCGGCAGCTCAGCCGAGCCCAAAGCCCTACTGCCGCCAATTGGTGCCGTGGTGACCATCAAGATCGTGGGCGTCAGGCTCGGCCCGGCACGGTGTCCAGGTGTCGGGCACCGGGAGTCAGCGCTCTGCCACCGGGCTACCGCCACCAATTTCCCCGACAGTTGTGGGCGTAGTGGCCGAAGGCCTTCGATCTTCTAGCGAGACCACGCCAGGCAACAGAAAGGGCAGTCGACCTCATTAGAATTAAACGCTGCCGGCCGGAAGATAGCCCACCTGACTGCGGTGACGTACGTGCACCCCCCCCGCTGACGCCGCCCCCCGAGGGGGGCGTTGTCGCCGATGTGAGCAGACGGCCTGATCGCTGCTCTGTTGCCAAGGGCTTGAGGCGGGAAGCCGGCGTGGTTGTTGTCCGGCGGGACCGGCCTGCACTGCCTCCCGGGGGCAAGCGCCCACCTTGATGGGGGGCGTGCGCCAGCGGGGGGGGTGGGCCGAGCAGACCGGCTAGGAGCGGGCCCGGCGGGCCTGTTGGTAATTGCGGCATTGCCGCCCTATTGGCCCGC
>JBEKNX010000412.1:0-4268 GCA_049522375.1 Acidimicrobiales bacterium
CCGCTCCCCCGGAGCCCGCTCCCCCGGAGCCCGCTCCCCCGGAGCCCGCTCCCCCGGAGCCCGCTCGCCCGGTCCCCCCTCCTCTCCCCCTGACCGGCCGCCACGTCGAGATAGTCGACTGCGGTCACAGCCGCGCCTTACGGGTAAGCATGGAGCTACCCGAAGAAGAGCTGGCCGCCGTCCTTTCCCAGGAGCAGCTCGGCGAAATAGTCCAACGCATCGCCGCCCACGTGAAGGGCCACCGTACGACCCTGGTGTTCGTCAACACCCGCCGGCTCTCCGAACGCTTGGCCCACCTTCTGGGCGAGATCCTCGGACCTGACCAGGTGGCAGCTCACCACGGCAGCCTGTCGGCGGACAGGCGCAAGAGGACCGAGTCCCGCCTGCGGGCAGGGGACCTACGCGCCCTGGTAGCGACGGCCTCCCTCGAGCTCGGCATCGACATCGGGCCCGTCGAGCTGGCCTGCCAGGTCGGTTCCCCGCGTGCCATCTCCACCTTCTTGCAGCGTGTAGGACGCTCCAACCACTCCCGTCACGGCGTGCCCGAGGGCATCATTTTCCCGACCACCCGGGACGAACTGGTCGAATGTGCCGCGCTTTTGGCCTCCGTGCGCAAGGGCCGTCTCGACACCGTCCTGCCCCCGGTGGCCCCCCTCGACATCCTCGCCCAACAGGTCATCGCCGAAGTGGCGGCAGCGTACGAGTGGAAAGAGGACGACCTCTACCACCTGGTGTGCCGGGCCGCTCCCTACGAGCACCTGTCCCGGGAGGACTTCGACGCCGTCATCGAGCTGGCGGCCGAGGGCATCCCCACCGGTAGAGGGCCGCGCATGGCTTACCTCCACCGCGACCAGGTCAACTCCGTCCTGCGGGCGCGCCGGGGGGCCCGCCTGGCCGCGTTGACCAGCGGCGGCGCCATCCCCGAGGTCGGCGACTACCGGGTCGTGGTCGAGCCCGAAGAGACCGTGGTGGGCACGGTCAACGAGGACTTCGCCATCGAGTCCATGGCCGGCGACGTCTTCCTGCTCGGCACGCACTCGTGGCGCATCCGCCGCGTCACCCCGGGCGAGGTGCGGGTGACCGATGCCCAGGGCGCCCCGCCCACCATCCCCTTCTGGGTGGGGGAAGCACCGGCCCGCACGGCCGAGCTCTCAGAAGAAGTCTCCGCCCTTCGAGCCGGCGTCGAGTCACAGCTGAAGCGGGAGGGCACCGGTGCGGCCGTCCGCTACGTCCGGGAGGTGTGCGGCCTCGCCGACCATGAAGGCAGCGCCGGCGATGGCGGGGGTGCGGCCGAGCAGATCGTGGCCTACCTGTCCACCGGCCTCGAGCAGTTGGGCGTCATGCCGACCGAGCAAGACGTGGTCTTCGAGCGTTTCTTCGATGACGGCGGGGGCATGCAGCTGGTCGTCCACTCACCTTTCGGAGGTCGGGTGAACCGGGCTTTCGGGCTGGCGCTGCGCAAGCGGTTCTGTGTTACTTTCGATTTCGAGCTTCAGGCGGCGGCCAGTGACAACGCCGTCATATTGTCGCTGGGCCCGCAGCACAGCTTCCCTCTCTCGTCGGCGGCCCGGCTCCTGCACCCCAATACGGTCGAGGCAACGCTCGAACAAGCCGTGCTCGCGTCGCCGATGTTCGCTTCCCGGTGGCGCTGGGACCTGAGCCGCTCACTGGCCATCCTGCGCTTCCGGGGCGGGAAGAAAAACCCCTTGCCCGTCCAGCGCATGGAGGCGGACGACCTCATGGCGGCTATCTTCCCCGCCCTGGCCGCCTGCCAGGAGAACACCCCGCCCGGCCCTATCCAGCTGCCCGACCATGTGATCGTCCGCCAGGTGCTCGACGATTGCCTCCACGAGGCCATGGACGTCGACGGGCTGAAGGAGCTTGTGACCGGCCTTCATTCGGGCTCGGTCAGGTCCCACTTCGTCGACTCGGTGGAGCCCTCTGTGCTTTCGCACGAGATCGTAAACGGGCAGCCTTACACCTACCTCGACGACGCCCCTCTGGAAGAGCGACGTTCGCGCCAGGTGAAACTGCGCCGGGGCCTGCCCGTGGAGGCGAGGGACCTATCGCGCCTGGACGCCGCCGCTTTGGAAAAAGTACGCGCCGAGGTGGTACCGAGCCCGCGTGACCCTGACGAGCTGCATGACCTGCTGTTGTCGACCCTGGTCCACCGCCCTCGGGCGGACTGGTTGGAGTGGTTCCAACAACTCGTGGCCCACGGCCGGGCCATGGAGGTACAGGTAGCAGACAAGGCGGACCAGGAGGTCGAGGAGGTAGAGGGCGGGGGGCACACCCCGCTGTGGTGCGCCACGGAGCGGCGGGGTTGGGCCGAGGCCCTCTTCCCCGACGGCCAGTTCCGGCCCGATTACCGTCTGGCGCCGCCAAACAAGGCCGACAACCGTGCTCACGACGACGAGGCGCCGGACGCCGACGTTGCCGCCGCGTTGGCCCTTAGGGGCCACCTGCAGCTCACGGGACCGGTCACCGTGAGCGGTCTTGCCTCCAAGTGTGCCCTGCCGCTCAGCCGCGTTCAGGTCGGCCTGGCCCGCCTGGAGGCGGAAGGCTTTGCCATGAGGGGGCGCTTCGACCCCCGACTTGGCGAGACGGAGCAGTGGTGCGCTCGCCACCTGCTGGCCCGCATCCACGGGTACAGCCAAAACCGCCTGCGGCGGGAGGTGGAGCCCCTGAGCCCGCAAGACTTCATGAGGTTCCTGCTGCGCTGGCAGCACGTCACCCCGGGCACGTGTCTTCAGGGCCGGGCCGGGTTGCTCGCCGTCATCGAGCAGCTGCAGGGCTTCGAGCTCGCCGCCGGGGCCTGGGAGGAGGCGGTCTTCCCCGCTCGGGTCGACAACTACCAGCGCCGTTGGCTCGAGGACCTCTGCCTGTCGGGCGAAGTCAGCTGGGGCCGGCTCTCCTTGCGGGCACCGGAAGTGGACGGCCAACCCCGGCGGGGTGCTTCCACCCCGTCCCGGGCCACCCCGGTCACCTTCACTCTTCGCTCAGAACTGCCCTGGCTGACCCTGGCGGCTCGCGGCGAGGCGTTGCCCGAAGAACCTCCGCACGGGCCCGCCCGCGACGTGCTCGACGCCCTGCGGGCCAACGGCGCCATGTTCTCCTCGGACCTGCCCGGGGCCACCGGGCGGCTCCCGGTCGAGGTGCAGGAAGGGCTGTGGGACCTGGTGGCGCGCGGACTGGTGACCTCAGACGGGTTCGCCGCCGTGAGGGCCCTGTTCTCCCGCCGCGAGGCCTGGTCGCGCCGGCACATGCCCGAGCGTCGCCGGCTCGGCCTGCGGCCCAACCCCGCCACCGCACGCTCTGTCCGCCAGCCCGGGGAGGGCCGCTGGGCGCTCCTGGCCGCGGCCGCCCACACCGGGCAGCTGACGATGGCCGTGGACGACCTGGCCGAACAGACGGCCGGCCAGCTGTTGGCCCGGTGGGGCGTGGTGTTCTGGGACCTCGTCGCTCAGGAGGACCTTTCTGTACCGTGGCGCGAGATCCTCTGGAGCTTGCGCAGGTTCGAGGCTCGAGGCCTGGTCAGAGGCGGGCGGTTCGTCAATGGCTTCGCCGGCGAACAGTACGCTATGCCCGAGGCATTGGACATGCTCCGTCACGTCCGGCGCAGCGAACGCAAGGACGAGCTCGTGCGCCTGTCCGCGGCCGACCCTCTCAACCTTTCGGGCGTCGTCCTCGCCGGCAAGCGGGTACCGGCGCTGCGCACCAACAGCATCGTCCTACGGGACGGCGTCCTGGCCCTGGGCGAAGTCAGAGCGGTGCCCCTGAGCGCCGACCGGGCGGGCCCGCCCGGTGCGAAAGCCCCTTAGCGGGGCCGCTCTTCGACGGGCTGGTAGCGGGCGACCGAAAAGGCGAGCAGCACGGGCACGTCGACCGCAAAAATGGCGAGCATGACCGTCATCACGACGAGCGTAGAGCCCCGGGTGCCGTCGAGCACGAAGATGTACTCGAGCATGCCCGTAATGACGAGATAGGCGACCAGCGCCCACTTACCGACCAGCCAAAAGGTGGGCCAGGCAAACTGCCGCAGGCGAGCCAGTTGGGCCACATTGGCCAGCACGAGGACACCGGCCGCTACCAGCAAGCCGATCGGGAGGCCAAGAGCGGCGTGCGCCGGTATGTGGGCAGCCATGTAAATCCCCCCGACGATAACCAGCGCCATCGACAGTACGGCCACCTGGGCCACGGGGGGCAGGGCACGGGCCGGGGGCGCCTCCGTCGGGCCCGCTCGTTGTACTGAGGGCGCGCTCACGACG
>JBEKNX010000413.1:0-4239 GCA_049522375.1 Acidimicrobiales bacterium
TGCCTCTGGCCAAGATCCTCTCTGCGGAGGGCTTGGTCAGCGAGCGGGACCTGGTGGCGGCCGTCGCCGACCAGCTGGCCCTGCCCTTCTGGGACCCGACAACGACTCCCGTCTCACCCTTGGTGGACGGGGTGATCCCGGCCGACGTGGCCCGAAAGCACATGGTGGTGGGCTTGGCCCTCGAGGGGGACGCCTTGATGGTCGCCACCGACAACCCGATGGACGAGGCCACGCTCAACGTGGTCACCCAGGTGACGGGTTGGCGGGCACTGCCGTGCTTGGCGGCGCGCTCAGACATCGCCGGCGCCTTGGCCGCCATGTACGGCCCGAGCCCGACCACGTCCGCGGCAACCTATGCGGCCAATGAAGACACGCAGTCCCAACTGCATGTGAACCAGATCCTGTCCAAGTTGGTAGAGGCTAAGGGGTCGGACCTACATCTCACGGCCGGGCTTCCTCCCACCATCCGCGTCGACGGGTCGCTGCGGCCCCTGGAGGGCTTCGAGGTGCTCACGCCCTCGAAGGTGCGGGACCTCGTCTACGAGATCCTGTCCCAGAAGGTCCGGGAGCGGTTCGAGAACAACCTGGAGCTGGACACCTCCCACGTGGTACCCGGGGTCGGCCGTTTCCGGCTCAACGTCTTCCAGCAGCGCGACGCCGTGGGTGCCGTCTTCCGTGCCATCCCCTTCGACATCGTGTCCCTCGAGGACCTCGGGTTGCCGCCGGCCGTGCACCAGTTCGCCGACCTGCCCCGGGGTCTCGTGCTCTGCACCGGGCCTACAGGCTCAGGCAAGTCGACCACCTTGGCTGCGCTCATCGACATCATCAACGCCAACAAACCATTGCACATCATGTCGGTCGAAGACCCGATCGAGTACTTGCACCACCACAAGATGGCCGTCGTCAACCAGAGAGAAGTTGGTGAGGACACCAAGGGCTTCGCCGAGGCCCTCAAACACGTCCTGCGCCAGGACCCCGACGTCATACTCATCGGTGAAATGCGCGACCTCGAGACCATATCCACGGCCTTGACGGCAGCCGAGACCGGCCACCTGGTGTTCGCCACCTTGCACACCCAGGACGCCCCGCAGTCGATCGACCGCATGATCGACGTCTTCCCGGCTCACCAGCAGCAGCAGATCCGGACCCAGCTGGCCACCACCATCCAGGGCGTCGTGACCCAGCAACTCCTGCCTCGCTCCGGCGGTCGCGGCCGGGTCGTAGCCTGTGAGGTCCTGGTGGCCACGGCGGCGGTGCGCAACCTCATCCGGGAAGGCAAGACCCACCAGATATACAGCGCCATGCAGGCGGGTGGGAAGTTCGGCATGCAGTCGATGGACCAGGCTCTGGCCCAGCTGGTGAAAAGGCGCGTCATCGATTGGGACGTGGCCGAAGAGCGCTGCGCCAACCCCGAAGACCTGCGCCGCCTGGTCGAGTCGGCGTGATGCAGCTCTCGTACCACATCGAGCCAGCTCAAGCGCGGAAAGGATAACGCGATGGCACAAACAACGTTCGCCTACAAGGTACGCGACGGCTCGGGGAAATTGCTCGAAGGTACCCTGGACGCGGACAATGACACGCTGGTGGCCACGCGGCTGCGCTCCATGGGCTATGTGCCTATAGAGATAGCGGCCAAGGGCGGTGCCAGCGGGGCCATGAAAAAGGACCTGCACCTCCCCGGTATGGGGGGGCGGGTCCCGCTCAAGGTGCTGGCCCTGTTCAGCCGGCAATTTGCCACCCTCGTCAACGCCGGCCTGACGCTGATCAGGGCCCTGGCCATCCTGGAGGAGCAGACGGAGCACGCGGCGCTGGCCAAGGTGCTCACCGACGTCCGTCTGCAAGTGGAGCGGGGGGCGGCCCTGTCCGAAGCTCTGACCGCTTACCCGAAGGTGTTCGGCCACCTGTACATAGCCATGATCAGGGCGGGCGAGGCTTCGGGCGGGCTCGACAGAGCGCTGTTGGCCCTGGCCGAGACGATGGAGAAGCAGGTTGCCCTGCGCGGGCGGATCAAATCCGCCATGGCGTACCCGGTCACGGCCATGTGCATCGTCATTTGCATCGCCTCGGCCATCCTCCTTTTTATAGTCCCCATCTTCAAGGGTATTTACAAGACGCTGGGGGGGACGCTCCCCGGTCCCACGTTGATCCTGGTGGACATCTCCAACGCCGTGGTGCACTTCTTCCCGTTCGTGCTGGTGGGGCTGGTCTTGCTGGTGCTCGCCATGCGCTGGTTCATCAACCGGCCCGACGGGCGCGTCATATGGGACACGACCAAGCTGAAGTTGCCCATTTTCGGCGGCCTAGTGCGCAAGACGGCCCTGTCGCGCTTCGCGTCGACGTTGTCCGCCCTCCTGCGGGCGGGCGTGCCCGTGCTCGAGGCCCTCGAGATCACCCGTGAGACGGTGGGCAACGTGGTCGTCGCCCGGGGCGTCGACTCGGTAATCACCGGTGTGAAGAGCGGTGAGCCGCTGGCCGCCGGCCTTCACGGGCACCCCGTGTTCCCGAGCATGGTCACCCACATGATGAGCGTGGGAGAGGAAACCGGGGCACTTGACGACATGCTGGCCAAGGTGTCCGGCTTCCTCGACGAAGAGATCGAACGCACCGTGGACGCACTTACGTCCCTGTTGGAGCCGTTGATGATCGTCGTCCTGGGGGGCGCGGTGGGCGCCATGGTTATCTGCCTTTACCTGCCCATGTTCAATGTGGACACCCTGGTCAACAAGGGCCAGTGACTTCACGCTGAAGAAGCGGAAAACGGGCTACAGGACGGGCGGCGGGTGCCGAAAGACTTATCAGAGCCAGTGTAGGGCTGACCCGTCAGTAGCGGGCCGGCCCTACCGGGGAAGGGCCCAGTGACCGGGCCCGGACTCGCACCGAGATGGCTCGAACCTGAAACCTTAAGAAAGGAACCAAGTGCTCCAGCACCTCAAGGAGCGGCGCCAGGACGAGACGGGCTTCACGCTCATCGAGCTCATGGTCGTCGTACTTATCATGGGCATCCTGATGGCCATTGCCATCCCGACCTTCCTCAGCACGCAAGGCAGCGCCAACGACGCCTCGGCGAAGTCCAACGCCACCAACGCGTTCACCAGTGAAAAAGCGTATTACGAGGACAACCAGGTATTCATAGACTCCGGCTCCGCCGCGGTATCTGCCACTCTTGACAGCCAGCTCCCGTGGGTCAATGCCCTAGGGGCGGCTACATCGAAGACCGTCACGGCCATGGCCGGTACCTACGCGCCCTTGTTCGGTGAAGTCGCCGCCGCCGGCGACACGGCCCAAGGCCTGTTGGTCGAGGCGGCGTCGAAGTCGGGTAACTGCTTCTACATCGCCGACAGTGAGCCAGTTGGCGGTGGAGCGCCGACGATCGGCTACGCCGAGGGCGCGACGGCTTGCGAAGCCCCCACCAGCGTAACCATCGGTGCTGCTGCGGCCGGTAACGCCGGCGCTCACATAACGGCCGCCGGTGCTATTGCCGCAGGCGACTGGTACACCAGCTGGTAAGCAGGTGAACTAGGGCTGGGAAGCCTTCGGTTCGGTTTAGCTGGGCGCATAGTGCCAGGGCGTCGTCCCGTGCACTATGCGCCCAGCGCGTTTTGGCACCCGGCGGGGCTGTTGACGAAGCCCCCCGGCCCAGTCCCCGAACGAGACGGAGAGAGGACTAAATGTTCCAGCACCTCAACCAGAGGCGCCAGCACGAGATGGGCTTCACCCTCATCGAGCTCATGGTCGTCGTACTCATCATGGGCATCCTGATGGCCATTGCCATCCCGACCTTCCTCAGCACGCAAGGTAGCGCCAACGACGCCTCGGCGAAGTCCAACGCCACCAACGCGTTCACGGGTGAAAAGGCATATTACGAAGATAACCTAGTGTTCCTGGACGGTTCGGCGCCGGCGAACTCCGCCACACTCGACAGCGGGCTCCCGTGGACGAACGCCCCCGGGCCGGCCGCCTCGGACAAGGTGACCGCACAAGCAGGTGCGTTCGGTGCGGTGGGGACCGGCTTCACCGAGACTACGGCGTCACCGTTCACCAACCAGGGCGTCCTGATCGAAGACTTGTCGAAGTCAGGGAGCTGTTTCTATATCGCCGACGACCAGACGGCCAACCCACCGGTCATCGCCTACGCCGAGTCGGTCGGGTGCTTCGCCAACGCCGCCGTGACGGTCCCGGCCCAAACCCCTGCCGCCGCCAATGGCAACGCTGGCGCGAACATCGTGCCCGCGGCCACGG
>JBEKNX010000414.1:0-4220 GCA_049522375.1 Acidimicrobiales bacterium
GTTGCTCGCCACCACGTACAGCTTGCTGCCCTTGCCACCGAAGGGCGTCCAGAACTCAACTAAATTTAAGTGGCCGTTGTTCCCGTACGTAGTGGAGGCGAGCACTTTGCCCCCCGTCGCCTGGGCACAGGTGGCCCCGACATCGTTGGTCAAAATTACAAGGTCGCCTACCCTCGTCACCAGGTCGCCCATCATCGTGTCGTCGCCGGGGAGGGGCGGCCCGACGAGCGTCGAGGGAGCGCCGATAGAAGCGTCCCTTGAGCGAGCCCTCCCGGAAGAAGTTGGCGGTCCCGGCGTTGCCGCTCCGCCTCGACAGCCACAGGCCCCCAGGCACAGCCACGAGCTGAGGCGGCACGATGGCAGGAGGCATCACCAGCCGCTTGACCACCGTACCGTTCGAGGCACTGAGCTCTAGCACCCCGATGTACTTGCCCTCGGCTACCGAGCTCGTCGATACGTCGAGGTAGCGGCCGTCCGGCTCGACCGCCAGCCCCGAGGCCCCACCCGTCCCTGTCAGGGCGACCCTCGCCACGACGGCGCCAGTGCTCGGCCGGACGAGCCTGAGCTCGGCGCCGGCGGCCACCCATAGGTCACCTCGGTGGGGCCCTGTCGGTTGGAACGCGCTCGGGAACTGGTAGCACGTCGGGCACGCCGGGAGCAGGGGGACCGGACGGCCGACTGAGAGGTCGCTCGTCCTGACCGGCCGCAGCACATAAGGCCCGACGGCGCCCCCGTCGGGGCTGAGCTTGGTTGGGCCGATGACGTAGACACCGCGGCCATAAGAGATGACGGCGCTCCCCGCCGGTAGCTCTGCCCCTTTGCTCACTCTCCCGCTCACCACGTCAACCTCTGTCAGCCGCTGGGGCGAGTACGCCCAATGGTGCACTTGGACCAGCCCGACCGCCAGGTGGCTACCCACAGGCTCGACTGGGAAGAAACTGAACGGTGCTTCAGCGACGAACTTTGTCGGCCACGATGCAGCCCCGGGCCGATGGGCGGCGAGCAGACGTGGACGCGTGATGTCACGCTGGCTCGGTGCCAGTGCGGGCGACAGCCGACGCCGAGGCGCGTCGGTCGGCCGCGTGACCGGAGCGGCGCCTGCAGCAGAGCTTAAGACGCCCGCCAGTAGGACTATCAGGGCGGCGACGACCGGCACCGCCCGAGCGCAACCTCTAGCGCCCTCTTGCCTCGGCACGGTTGGCTAACTCGCAGGGCTTGCTCGGCGTTCCCGCTCTGTCCTAGTCGGGGTGGCCCGAACGACAGGTCAACGGCCGCGTCAGAACGTCCCATCCCGAGCGGGTGACCTCGGCCGATGGGCCCACGGCCACGAATACGGATTCGGCTCGACTCGACCGCGGAGAACGGCGGCCGCCGAGCCGACCAGATACAGAAGATCCCCCTTCTGTCTCGGTAATCTGGCCGCCCATTATGGCGCGGGTACCCGATGGGATGCACGAGCGCCGACCCGTAGATCTGCCCGGATTTCCCTTGAAGAATAAGGCGTTCCCAGGTAACGCATAACAGTTGATCGGGGTGGCCGAAGCCGCATCTCGCCTGAGACCGTTCGTCGTCAACCTTTTACCCATCTCGGGGGACATTCGCAGGTGGTGCCGCGGGCTGACTGGGCCGTACGCTTCCAACGGCTGCGGGCGTTGCGCTGGCTCGATGGACAAGGTGCCTCCATAACCGGGAGCTGGACGTGGCCACCAAGCCGACCACCGATCGCGCAGGCCGCACCACCCATGAGCCATTGGAGCCACACCGAACGGTGACCGGAGCACCCGGGCTATCTGGGTGGTAAGGTCTTCCTAAGAGCTCGACAGCGTCCCGGTGGAAGCACTGCCTTACTCTCCGAACAGCCACGGCAGTACTCAGACAAGGGAGAGCTGATGTCCGCAACATTGATCGCGCGTCAAAAGGTATCGAAGTACGAGCCCTGGAGGAAGGTCTACAACGAGGCTGACACCATCCGTGCCCGCCACGGCTGCACTGGTGAGTCAGTGCTCCGCTCCCCGAAGGACCACGACCTGGTGTTCGTCACCCACCACTTCCCTACTGTGGGGCAGGCGGAGGCTTTCGCCGCAGACCCGGAGCTGCACTCGGCAATGGCGCACGCCGGTGTCATCGGGGACCCCGGCATCGAGATATTCGAGGACATCGCATGAGCGTCGTCGTGATCGTCCGTTTCCCGAGCGATGACCCCGGTAAGGCGCTCGAGTGGGCCCGGGCCCACTCTGACATCCCCGAGGAGATCACGGCCCATGCGAAGACCCTCGGCCAGATAGGGCATCGGATCCTCGTTGGTGAAAAGGAGCTGGTGGTGATCGACGAGTGGCCCAACGAGGAGAGCTTCAACACCTTCTTCTCCGCTGCTCCCCGTATGGGCGAGTTCCTCTCCGGCGCCGGGCTGTCTGCCGCCCCCGTGGTCTCCGTGCTCCAAGCAGTCGATGCGCCAGGGACGTTCTGGACCTGAGCATTGGTCCACCGGGCCGGCATCATCATGAACACGAACTGAGGGGGCCGCGAGGGGCCCCCTCAGTTCATTCCGGCGAGCAACTCCAATGCGACGAGCTGTCCTTGTTCTGCCCGGACCGTGTTCGGCGCCTGGGTACAATTCCAGGGCCCTGCCCTCGCGTTCCTCACCTATGACGACGAGCACCACCGTTCGCCTTCGCCAACATGGCCTAGGCTGCCCGCGGACGCGGGATGCCCCGCTGTCGACGATTGGAGAACGAACCAATGGCACATCCGAACGAAGAGCTTCTACGCCGAGGCTACGAAGCATTCGCCAAGGGGGACCTCGACACTGTCATGTCGATCTTTGATGAGGATATCGTCTGGCACGAGCCCGGGCGCAGCCCACTCTCGGGGGAGTTCAAGGGCCACCAACAGGTCCAAGAGCTGTTTGGCAGGATCTTCGAAATGTCCGGTGGGACCTTCAGTAATGAAATCCACGACATCCTCGCTAACGACGAGCACGCCGTCGTAATGGCCCGGTCCCGTGCTAAGCGGTCGGGCAAGTCGCTCGACGCCCTGGCATGTCATGTGTGGCACCTAAGCAATGGCAAGGCTACCGAGTTCTGGGACCTCACGTTCGACCCGTACACGGCCGACGAGTTCTGGAGCTGAGCCTCCGCTAGCTCGCCCGAGCACTTGGCCTCACCGTCGTAGCCGAGGGCATTGAGAACGAGGCCGTCCTGGAGACGCTCCGGGACCTTGGCGCCGACATCGGCCAGGGCTATTTGATCGCCCGTCCCCTGACGCCGGCGGACCTCGACGAGTACCTGTCGCGAGCCGGCAACGCGGCACCGCTGTCCCCGGACCTCGGGCCTATTACGCCGGCATTGACACCGCGGTGACAACGTCAGCCTCCCCTGTCTACAGCGAGGTCGGGCTAAGAGAGCCGGAAACTGTGCGTGCCGGAGGGGGACTTGGGACAAACTCGGTCCATTATCACCCCGGGGCCTGTTCCATGGTGCGGCCCGTTATGCCGCTGCCGACGCGCCCTGGCGCTCTTGGCCGAGCCATGCAAGCCCCGCTGGCAACAAGACCGGCGTCATGGCTCTATCTCCAGCGTCACCCGGACTTTAGTCCCGACCGGCAACTTCGCGTACCATTCGGCAGTGACAACAAGACCCATTCCCTCAAGAGCCCGGTCTGAGGCGAACCGCACGACCGAGCGCTGGCGCGCCGCAAAAACGAGATGAGCGTCACAATACTGCGAACGATTGGCCACCTTGAAATGGTATGTTGCCTGGTCCGGGTCGGATGTCAATTCGGTCTTCGCGCTTCGGCGCCGCCTCACTAGGTTGAGCTTAGACGAGTTCGCTAGAGGGCTCGGGCGCCCAGGCCGGGAGCACACCGATTCCTCCGTGCTGCACTAGAGACTGGTTGGCCGTTCGGATTGGGGCAAGCGGCGGGCTCTTTGAGCGAGGGTTGCTGGTCCCGCGTACGGCACACTCGACCCACTAACGTGCTCGATTTCTAGAAGGCGGTTCCACTTGGCGGTGCGTTCGGAACGGGTAGTCGAGCCCACCTTTATCTGGCCTGCGGCCCATCCGACGGCGAGATCTGCCAGCCAAGAGTCTTCAGTTTCGCCCGAGCGGGCCGACACGACCGTGGCGAAACCCGCAGAACGCGCCAGCTGCAGCACGTCGACGGCGCCGGTAAGCGTCCCAACTTGGTTTGGCTTCACGAGCACGGCGTTGGCGACGCCCGCA
>JBEKNX010000415.1:0-4216 GCA_049522375.1 Acidimicrobiales bacterium
GAGGACCGGTGACTGGCTGAGCGGCCGGCTACAACCTCCGACGAGCCACAAGAGGCGGTCACCGTCGGGCGAAAGTGCCAGTCCTTTATGGGTGCCGCAGGGAATGTCGAGGGTCTGGATCCCGGGCTTCCCGCTCGCAGGGACCAGGCCAACGCCCCACACGAAGCCGCCCGAGCCCATCCCCTCACCGACGACGCCGACGACCGTCCCAGCGTGGGTGACGAAGTCAGGAGTGATCCCACCGCCAGGCTCCCATGGAGCCAGCACCGAGATCGGATGACCGTCCGCGGGTGAGAAGGCGATGACGTCTCCAACCCGTCCGTCCTTCGTAACGGGCCCAGGGGCCAGGGCGACCTGAGCCACGAGCTCGTCGGGCTCACCCGGGATGAGACCGGGGTCCGGGACTGTCCCCGGCCATGGTGGCGGGTTGCCAGTCGAGGACCGCGCCGTTTGCTCGACTGGCGATGCCGGGGTATGGACGGAGAAGAGGGCGCCGGCACCCAGTGCGACCCCGAGCACGACCTTCGCGAACAGCAGCGGGGAGGTACGCATCGGCTCTTTCTACTACTGGGTCGCTAGTGGGGCTGATCGATCACCCGCCGACTCGGGGCGGTTTGCCAAATGATCGTGCACCTCGCCGGGGCTGTGGCATTGTCGACGCCATGGGTGACCAGCTCGGTGCAGCAGCGCGAGAGTTCCTTGCCTGGGCGTGCGACGACTACACCGAGGCGTTTGTACTTCGTGGCATAGTCCAACGCCTCGACGGGCCGCTATCCGTGGACGAGGAAAGGACCAGCGCTGTGAGGACCCTCGATAGCCTGCTGCGATCCGAGTCGCATCACCGGTGCTGGGCCGAGGACCGTACGCGCTCTCCCCTTGGCCGTTCACCCGCGCCCGACCTCGCCACCGCGCTGGACCGGCTGCGCCATGGCCAGGCGCCGGGCCGGTGCACTGGGGCCGTCGCCCAGCTGGCCCGCAACCGGGTCTCCGACGCCCGCCACGGCTCGCCGTGGTCGCCCTCTATGACAACTGTTACTTGCCCGAGCTGCGGTTTCAGCTTTGAGACCACGGCCACCACGAACACCCGGTGCCGGCGCTGCCGAAAGGTCGTCAACATCGGGAGCACTCGACCCCGCCGTAGCGCCAAGTTGCCCCAGTGCCCGTCAGAGGGTGCAGGCGACGCGGAGCCAACCGAGGACGAGGACGAGCCTCGGGAGCGCTGGGTAGCGGTGGCACTGGTTGCGGCAGCAGCCGTTGCGCTAGCGATCTTCCTGGGCCGCCGCCCGCCGAGCTAACGCAGGAGCGGGCCCCTGGCGCATGTCTTGGCCTATCCGTAGACTCGGCACACCAACGACAGAGGAGGTAGCGATGGCCACGTATATCGTGCTTGGGAAATGGACCCAGCAGGGCTCTCAGGGCGCGGCCGAGGGAGGAAAGCGCCGGCAAGCGGCGAAAGAGGTCGCGAAGTCGTTCGGTGGGGAGATCAAGCAGACCTATTTGACAATGGGCCAGTACGACATCGTGGCCATCGTCGAAGCTCCCGACGACGAGGCCGTGGCGAAAATAGCCCTCAAGATCGGCTCGTTCGGCAGCTTGCACACGCAGACCCTCAGAGCCTTTGACGAGGCCGAAACGGACCGCCTCTATGCGTCTATCTGATCCGGACGGTCCGCTCACGCGTATTTTCATTCTCTAAAAACTCCGTAAACGCGGGCGCGCCCCGCTGGCCAGCTAGCTTTTCGAGGCGTAAGCTGACCTTGACACATAAAGGTGTCCCCGGCGCCGGTGGAACGGCCCGGGGACTGGCCCAGGAGGTTTGGTCTCCATGGACGTTTTACGAGGCTACTCCCGTAGCCGTTCTCACGGCACCGGCTCGGAGCGCCGCACTTTCCCCCGACGATGTGGCCGACGCCAAGGCTGCGATCCAAGCGACCTACCGCCGGCCCGACACGGCCGGGGTGTGCGTCGCCGATGGCTTCGGCGTCAAGGTCACCGTGGCGCACCCGTAAGACCGAGGTTTCAGGCCGGGCCACACGGGACACTACCAAGCAACGCCCAGCCGCCCCTGCGGCCCTCCCGCTGACCTCGTGCCCCGATTGCGGAGGCGCCGGTCACCAACCCGCGCCATGTGCTGTGCGAGCCGTGCCAGGCCGGCGCAGGCCACACTGCCGCCGTCCGCCAGACCCGGTGCCGGGCCATTGCCGCCCGCAAACGAGCGTTGAAGGAGCGGTCGACGGCCTTCGGGGCGGACGTTGACCCCACCATCTACCGCGATCGCATCTGGCCGAAACTCGGCGCCGTGAAACTAGCCGACATTATGGAGGCCACCGGCTACAGCAAGGGGCACTGTTCGACGATCCGGGCCGGTACCTGGACGCCACATGTTTCCACCTGGCCCGCGCTCGCGCGACTGGTCGGCCTTGAGCCGACGGGCGGCGTCGATATTGCTGCCGATCGAGCAGTGGTGGCAAAATGACGGGAATGCCGCCTCGTGGCTCTGTTCGCGTCGGGCCTGCTAGCTGTTCCGCAAGTTGCCTTGGCAAGCACGCTCCCGCATGCCATGGTCCAGTCCGTTCATGCCGCTCCGAACGCATTGCCGCCGAACGGTGGCCAGGTCCAAGTGACAGCAACAGTCCAGCACGCCGGTTCCTGTCAGCTTCAGCTCCTTTCGAGCCATCCGTTCTCCGTCGTTTACCCGCGCGACCCGACGACGGCATGTCGCGAAGGCCGTTACTCGGCTCATGTGGTAATTGGCGCCAAAAATGAGTCTTCTTCGTTCACTGCCGGTTTCTACGTTGTAGTGGAGGCACTCTCCCGTCCCGCTGTCTTGTCAGTGAACGCCTCGCCGAGCGTGCTACCGCCTGGGGGCGGCGAGGTAAGGGTGACAGGCAGAGTCAAGCACGCGGGTTCTTGCCAGCTGGAACTTCTGCAAGCGGGACTAAGCGGGTGACACCCCGAAGATGTAGTCCGCCGTCCGGTCGGCTGCCTCCTGGTCGACGTGTGGGGGTACGCGCACGTGGAGGTCGGCGGTGGTGGCGATCGCGGAGCCGGGCCAATGACCTAGTCAAACCGGCTGTGAGCCTCGGGGACGGCCAGGTCTAACCTTTTGCCGGTCCAGTTGTAGCGAGCTATGCTCAGCCGTCCACTGTCGGCTCGTCGGCAGGCCGGCGACCTACCTGCGTGCCACCCTGAAAAGAAAGGGAGCACGGCATGGAGCCCTCTATTTCACCCCGGGGGCGAGCAGGTAACACCCCCCTTAGCTCTGCAGGTGCCAAGGCCTGGCGGCGTTGTGTTGCCGTCGGCCTTCCTACTTTGTTCATTGCGGCGCTCGGCCTGGTCGTGGTCGCCTCCCCGCCCGCCGCGGCGGGGACGGCCCTTTACGCCTATGCCAAGGGTGGCGCCTCCTCGCCCACCACCTGCCCGCCTACGACTACTGCCTCCGACCAGTGCACGCTCGCTGAGGCCCTTTCGCTCGCCACAGCCGGCAGCACCGTAACCCTGGCCACGTCCGGCACCGCCGGGCACTATGTCGGCAACTGGGCGGTGGCCACCAAAGGCACCTCGGCAGCGACCCCCATCGCGATCGAGCCCGCCACGGATGTCAGCGGCCCCGTCCTCGACGGCAACCAAAGCAGTTCCGCGGGTTGTACGACCGCTACTTGCAAGGGGCCTATCCTCGCCATCGGCTCGGACGTGTTCGTCCACTTGGACGGCATCACCTTCCAAGACGGGCGCAACGTTGCCTTCCAGGGGTCCGCGCCTCGGAACGGGACGGGCTACGGAGGTGCCATCGAGAACGTCAACGGTGGCACGGTGAGCGTGTCGGCGTGCACGTTCCTCAACAACGTCGCATCTGACGGCGGCGCTATCGACAACGGCGACGGTTCCTCTGGTGCCGGCATCCTCGGCGTCGTGGGTTCGAAGTTCTTGGGCAACGTCTCACCGGTGAACGCCAACTCAATTGACGACGGAGGCGCCATCGACAACGCCGACAACGGTGGCACAGGCACCGTCACCGTGTCGGCTTCGACCTTCACCGACAATGCCGTCGGCTATGGCGCCGCCGCCGCTGTGAAAGCCAAGGTCCTCTCCACAGGTGAAAGCCTTGTCGACGACGGCGGCGCCATCGACAACGCCGACAACGGCGGCAAAGGTACCCTCAAACTGGTGGGCTCCAGCTTCGTGGGCAACACCGCCACTCCCTTGCCGATGGGCT
>JBEKNX010000416.1:0-4211 GCA_049522375.1 Acidimicrobiales bacterium
CGGTGTACTTGAGGTCCTTGGCGACCTGGAGGACGCGTTGACGCGTTTCCTCCCGGGTGCGCAACGTCGGGTCGCCGGTGAGCACGCGTGAGACGACGGACACCGATACACCGGCATGCCGGGCGATCTCGTTCAGCGTGGCCACAAGCGGTAGCGTAATTCTCGTGGACCGGCCATCCATCGATAGGCGGCAACCGGGGCCGGTTGCCCAGGGAAAGTCGGGAGTGTAGGTTTGTTGTCGACATCGACAAACAGGAGGTACCGGTGGACGATCGCTTTGTACCTAAACGAGAAGACCACTTCAGTTTCGGGCTGTGGACGGTCGGTTGGCAGGGTCGGGACCCGTTCGGCGAGGCCACCCGGGCGCCGCTCGACCCCGTTTACAGCGTGCACCGCCTGGCCGAGCTCGGCGTCTGGGGGGTGACGTTCCACGACGACGACCTCATCGCCTTCGGGTCCGACGACAGCGCCCGGGAAGCGGCCATCAAGCGCTTCAGGGCAGCTCTGGACGATACGGGCATGGTCGTCGAGATGATGACGACCAACCTGTTCACCCACCCGTTGTTCAAAGAAGGGGCCTTCACCGCCAACGACCGCAGCGTGCGGCGCTACTCGCTGCGCAAGACGCTGCGCAACATCGACCTAGCGGCCGAGCTCGGGGCGGAGACCTATGTCGCCTGGGGGGGCCGGGAAGGGGCGGAGTCCGACGCCGCCAAAGACGTGCGTGCCGCCCTTGACCGCATGAAAGAGGCTATCGACACGCTGTGCGCCTACGTGCTCGACCGTGGTTATCCGATGCGCTTTGCCATAGAGCCCAAGCCCAATGAGCCTCGCGGCGACATCCTGCTGCCGACGATCGGGCACGCCCTGGCTTTCATCAACGAGCTGGAACACCCCGACATGGTAGGGCTGAACCCCGAGGTCGGCCACGAGACCATGGCGGGGCTCAACGTCATGCACGGCTACGCCCAGGCGCTCTGGTCCAAGAAACTTTTCCACATCGACCTCAACGGCCAGCACGGCCTCAAGTACGACCAGGACCTGCGCTTCGGCGCCGCCGATGTGAAGAGCGCCTTCTTCCTGGTCGACCTGCTCGAGTCCGCCGGGTACGACGGTCCCAAGCACTTCGATTTCAAGCCCCTGCGAGCCGAGGGCCCTGACGGGGTGTGGGTGTCCGCCGCCGCTTGCATGCGGACTTACCTGGTGCTCCAGGCCAAGGCCAGAGCGTGGCGCGCCGACCCGGAGGTAAAAGAGGCCATGGCCGCGGCCGGCGTCCCCGACCTGTCCCGGCCGACGTTGGCGCCGGGCGAGACGCTCGCCGACCTTCTCAGCGACCGCAGTGCCTACGAGGACTTCGACGCCGAGGCAGCCGGTAACCGCCCGACCAACATCGAGCGTCTGGACCAGCTAGCCCTGGACCACATCTTCGGAGTTCGCTGAGGCCGTGGCCGTGGTACGCCTAGGCCACGGCCGCCCTCGGGCTGACGAGGAAGTCCGCCAAGGCCAGTTCGGCCGCGCCGAGGAGCACCGACCCGGCCCCCAGCCCGGCGGCGACGACAGCCGCCTCGGCGCCGGCTTGCGGGAGTACCTGCCGACGGAGTTCGCGCATCACAACGGGCTCGGCGGCCAGGAACACTTCCCGTAGCGCACCCCCAAAGACCAGGACCTCCGGGTTGAAAATGTTGATGAGGTTGGCCGCCCCCCGGCCGATCCACCGACCGGTCTCCCGCACAGCGTGCAACGCCGCCGGGTCCCCTAACCGGGCGTCGGAGAGCACGGCGGCGACAGCAGTCTGTACGTCCGTCGCCCGGCGGCTGGCCCTCCGCAGCACCGCGACCGCCCCGATCTCGCTTTCCCAGCAACCGCGCCCCCCGCACCGGCAGCGGTGCCCGTCCGGGTTGACCTTCATGTGGCCCACTTCGCCGGCGTACCCGGACCGGCCGGCGAGCAGAGACCCCTCGACGACGATCCCCCCGCCCACGCCGGCGTTGCCCGAGACGTAGATAACGTGCCTGAAGCCGACCGCGGCCCCCCGGGCGCACTCGGCCAGCGCCCCGAGATCGGCCTCGTTGGCGACCAGGACATCGGGAGGCCCGGGTAGCCGGCTCGACAGTAGAGAGCCGAGGGGTACATCGTGCCAGAGGAGGTTGGGCGCCAGGTGCACGAAACCGTCACTGCGCCGTACGATCCCGGGCACGGCGACAGCCGCCCCCACCAGCTGCGACCCGGCCGGCGCCCGGCCCATGAGCTTCCGGGCCAGGCGGCCGATGGTAGCCACGGCCGAGGCCGGGGTCAGGCCCTCGTCCCGAGCACGGCGCTGAGCGAGGCTCCCGTGGACCGCTCCGCCGAGCCCCACCCGCGCCACGGCGACAGCATCAGGGCCGATCTCGACGGCTAGTACCCAGACGCGGTCGGCGGCGAGGCTGACGAGCAAGGAGGGACGCCCGGTGCTGCCCCGCGGTGGGGGCGCGCTTTCCCGGGCCAGGCCGACAGACGCCAGCTCGCCGACGAGAGCACCGACGGTGCTCCGGTTGAGCCCCGTCCGGGCGGCCAGCTCGGACCGGGTGAGAGGCCCGCTGAGGTGCAAATGGCGGACCAGGGCAGCCAGGTTGTTGCGCCGCAGGTCCTCGTGCACGGCTGGCCGCTGTCGCGGTCCCGGGCTCGAGCAAGGCGCGCGCCGTCTCACCACCGGTGGCAACGATAGCGGCACCGGGCGCTGCGGTGGCGCGCCCGCAGGTCGGTTGTCACCACAATGTCCGCACGTGCTGCCACTACGACCATGGCCGCGCAATTCGTCGTCACGGCCGAGTACGGCGTAGGGTAGTGACAAATGGCTGGCCAGCGCTTGGGCCTCACCCGTTATGCCATAGTCGGCACCGGGAGCCGGGCCACGATGTACATCGATGCGGTCTGTGGGCAATACGCCGCCCATTGTGACCTCGTCGCCCTTTGCGATACAAGTTCGGTCCGGATGGCCTATCACAATAAGCGCCTGGTGTCACTGTACAAACGTGACGAGGTACCTAGTTTCTCGGCCGCCGACTTTGCCATCATGCTCGAGGAACGCCGGCCCGACGTGGTGATCGTCACGACCGTGGACGCTTTCCACCATGTGTACATCATCGCCGCGATGCAGCACGGTTGTGATGTCATAACGGAAAAGCCGATGACTATCGACGCCGAAAAAGTGGGTGCAGTCCTTTCGGCCGTAGAACAGACGCACCGCCGCCTCACGGTGACGTTCAATTACCGTTATGCACCTGGTTTCGCCCGTCTGCGCCAGGTCATCGCTGAGGGGGCCATCGGGGTACCCCGCCTGGTGGACTTCTCCTGGATGCTCGACACCGGCCACGGCGCCGACTACTTCCGGCGCTGGCACCGGGAGAAGCCCATGTCGGGCGGTCTGCTCGTGCACAAGGCCAGCCATCATTTCGACCTGGTCAACTGGTGGGCCGGCTCCTGGCCGGAGACGGTGTACGCCCTGGGCTCGCTGGCGTTCTATGGGCGCAGGGCGGCGGCGGGCCGGGGCGAGAGCTACGCCAACAGCAGGTACACGGGCAACGTCGCCGGTGACCCCTTCGCCCTTGACCTCGACCGTAGCGAGATGCTGCGCGGCCTGTACCGCGACGCGGAACAGGAGACAGGGTACATACGAGACCGCAACGTGTTCGGTGACGACATCTCCATCGAGGACACGATGGTGGTGAGCGCCCGCTACCGGGGCGGGGCGCTGCTGAGCTATGCCTTGGTCGCGTACTCCCCATGGGAGGGCCTCAGGGTGGCCATCACCGGCGACCAGGGCAGGGTCGAGCTCTACGAGCGCCACGGTGCCCACGTCATAGAGGAGACCCCCACCGGTACGGAGGCACCCTACAGCCCCGGTGCCAGCCCACAACGTGAGATCCTCCTCTTCCCCATGTTCGGCGGCCCGGTGCGGGTCGACATCCCGGCGGGCAAGGGCCCCCACGGCGGAGATGCTTACATGCTGGAGCAACTGTTCGGCGCCGAGCCCCCAGCCGATCCCTGGGGTTGGCGCGCCTCTCACCTGGATGGTGCGGCGTCGGTCCTGCTCGGCGCGGCGGCCAACCGGTCGATAGGCACCGGCAACCCCGTCGCCATCGAAGATCTCGGCGTAACTTTGCCGCAAAAACCGTAGAGCCGCCATGGAGCACAGCTCCGAGGGAAGCTCCCAGCCGGTTGAGCGCTCGTTG
>JBEKNX010000417.1:0-4205 GCA_049522375.1 Acidimicrobiales bacterium
AGGCACGGCGTCAGCCGGCTAGCAGGTCAGACCGAGACCCAGGCTCCCGACCCTACGCCCTCAGCATGTAAAGGCTGGGGATGGGGGGCTAAGGAGCACTCTTCTAGTCTCCATGCCGATTATGCGCTGAGCTTGTCTGGCCCTAACTCAACAGGAATAGCGGCCAGATCCGCCGGTTCGGTGCTTACGACCTCGGGCGGGATAGCCCTCGACCAGTGGCAGACTGAAGCCCATGCAAATCGGCGTCGTCTACCCCCAGAACGAGCTTGGGGGAGATCCGGCCGCGGTTCGGCGGATTGGGAGAGCAGTCGAGGACCTGGGTTTTGACCACCTCCTCGCCTACGACCACGTGCTCGGTGCCGTTCATGCGGACCGAGCCCGTCAGCTGTCGGGACCGTACACCGAGCACGACCCCTTCCACGACCCGTTCGTGATGTTCGCCTACTTGGCCGGCATCACCGAGCGGATCGGCTTTGCCACCGGGATCTTGGTCCTCCCGCAGCGTCAGACGGCGCTCGTGGCACGCCAGGCTGCCGATGTTGATCTCCTGTCCGGGGGCCGGCTGCGCCTCGGAGTGGGGGTCGGCTGGAACCACGTCGAGTACGAGGCCCTCGGGCAGGACTTCGGTACCCGCGGCGCCAGGCAGGAGGAGCAGATCAAGCTGCTCCGCCGGTTGTTCACAGAGCCCGTCGTCGACTTCTCGGGCCGCTTCGACCGGGTGGACCGAGCGGCCCTTGTGCCGAAACCGGCGCGTCCGATCCCGATCTGGCTTGGTGGATCGGGCGAGGCGGCGTTCGACCGGGCAGCCCGGCTAGCGGACGGCTTCATCTTCTTCGGCGGCGGTATCGACCACGTCGTCAACGCCTGGGAACGGCTGCGCGATCGCGTGGGCGGCCTCGGCCGGTCGGTCGAAGACTTCGGCGGGGACTATGTGGTGCTGCCTCGTGGCGGCCTCGACGACCTCACCACGGAGGTCGACGGGTGGCGCAAGGCAGGTGGTACCCACGTCTCGGTGGTCACGATGGGCCTCGGCCTGGGCTCCGTCGACAGCCATATCGACTATCTGGCCTCGGTCGCAGAGGCGCTCGACTTGCCCTGAGAAGCGCCGCATCGTTGTCCGGGTGGCCGGGTGTCGGCGCGGGCACCGGGGGACATGTTGGCCGTTAGGGGCCGCCTTGTCAGAGCCATCTGCCAGCCGTGGAGGCGTACCGAGCGACGGATATGGAGCGTCGTGGAGAGCCCCTGGGCAGCCCAGTTGCCGTCAGACGAAGCTATGCAATACATCAAACTAGACTTTGTGCCTGCGCGTCTGGAACGGGCCTTACTGTCGGCGGCTCAGAAACTGCCCGCTGGCCTCCCAAGCACCAACGATAAGTGCCCGTTCCGGCACACCGCTACTCACGCACAGTCCCCGCTCGACACTGACGACGGCGGCGTAATCGTCCTACGGCTCAACGTGGCTGGTTGAGGCTCTTATGCCTGTGACCTGCTCAAACACTCTCTAATCAGGCCAAAACTCCGCGCAAACTCCGCGAGATTTGAGGCTCATAGCTGCGTGAAAGGCACGGTTACAATTCAGAAGCAAAGCGGCGCTACATGGTCAATCACGCTGTCTGAGGACACGCCATATGGCACGGAACCAGCCTATTTACATACGCCCGAGTATGGCAAGGTGCGCCCGCTGCCCGGCGACCGGACGGTTTCGATAGACATAACGTCGGCAGCTGTCGCCAACTCCGCTGAATGGTCTGTGAATACCAGCGCGAACACTTATGCCTGCCCCTACTCACCCACCTACATACCACCGCAACTAGGGGCCGGTGACCTTAGCTTTTGGCCTACGGGTCCCATTTGTCCGCTCGGTCACGGCAATCGGCCGGTGTTTTTTTGGTCACCTCGCCGTTACTGGTTCAGTGACGGCTGTCACCAGGTCCACAATGTGGCAAAATGACTATACCTCAACTCTTAGCGAAGTGGCCAACGCTTCACCTGTTGGGCTTGCTACTCTGCTGGCACCGGCTTGTCCGGTAACGATGCTAGACGCAAAATGCCCGCCTGGCTTTCCTCTCTACATAGACGACGGAATACCCGAGTATTTTGGGCCGGGTGGGTTTAGCGTGACCTTTCCCCAGGCTAGCTATACACAACTGTCGTAAGCAAAAGCAGTTCTAGTCCTGTTCTTAGTCCAACCATGAAGGAGATGCTCTCCTAATGGCGATCTTCAGGCATTTCGTCCCTCGCAGCGTCCGGCGAGTAGCGCACCCGGTTGGGTACGCCAAGCGCCGAGCGACCCCGAAGGCCGTCCGGAAGGTGATGTACGTCCGCCATCCCGTGGGGTACGCCACCTCGGCAGCGACGCTGGCCGCTATCGGCTCCCGGAGGAAGTCCAAGACAAGTCGTGCCACGGGGGAGAGAACCCCGGACCTGCCGTCCGGTCCCTGGTACGTTGACGTGCTCCGTCATGGAACAGATGGGCACTACTACTTCACCCACGAGGGTTGCATCACACACCACCAGCGCCAGGACGTGGCTGTGCGCTGCGCCAAGCGCATACCTGCACTCTACCAAGACAAGCCGGTTGCTCCAGCACCCGTGGCTCCCTCGGTCCCACCTGTACGGGTGACACAAAACTCCCTTCGGGTCGCCAAGGCCACTCGCAAGGCGGACAGAGCGTCCCGAACCCGAGGTATGCGCCGTGTCCTCTTCGGGTGGAAGCGCCAGCCCTGGCGCTCAGCCGTTAAGGCCGCTAAAGCCGAAGCCGGCAAGACCTACTCGGCGAAGGTGTTCACGACCGCCACGGGAGCGGTGACCTGGAGATGCGACCATCACCACCCGACGCAACTCGGGGCCCAGCGTTGCGCTGAGGAGCAGAAGGCAGCACGGGCCACGCTCAAGGCTGAGGCACAGTTGGGCACTCGGCGCGCTGCTGAGGCCCAAGCGGCCGAGACTCGGTCCTCAGCCCTCAAGATGGCAGATGGTCGGTGGGCATGCGACCATTCTCACCGATCGCTCGAAGAGGCCCAGCTTTGCGCTGCCATGGACCTGTCGCACCCCGACCGGTTTTTGGGCTAGCGGGCGAATGACTGACCGCCCCGCATTGGACGTTCGCCGAGCAGAGCGGACAACGGCACCGGTCGTGGTTGTAGGCTCCGTGAAGGTCAGGAAGGCCCCACACTCCTCGGCTAGCGCCGTGCTACAACAAACCAACAAGGAGAACAGCCAGTGCCTTACAGGTGGTTATTGGCCGTTGCTGTGGCCGGGACTTTCATTGGTGCTGGCGCGTCCGTGGCGTCGGCTGCGCAATCACCGCGCTCGGTGGCCGCGTTTAGAAAGGCGGCTGCGACGCTGCAAAAGGAGTCCGTCCCGTTCAGCAACATGCTACAACAGTCCTCGGCCCCGTCTTTGTCGCGGTTACAAAGCGTATGTAAAGCCGAGGCACCGTTCATCAAAGTCTTCGACACTTCCGTTGGAAAGATCGTGTTCACAGGAAAGACAAGGAACGATATCAAAGCGCTCATCCAGCTCGATAATGAGGAGATAGCCTTGCTGGCCCAAGTCAAGAGCGTGTCGAGCTTCGCGAAGGGGTACCCTCCGATCTCCAATAAATTAGGGCAGCTCCAGATCGCGTTGGGCAAGGACCTCGGCATCCAACCGGCCGAAGTCTGAGCCGCGTGACAGTGCCTGGACTACTTATAGGCCGTGAGGAGCCCGCTGCCAGTCCTCGCCTGTGGTGATCGTCGAGACGGCTGCCTCAAGTTGTGCGCTTGCCGCGTCCAAACGCGCCTTGCGCTCCTGCGGTGAGTGAGTAAGTTTGGTCATGTCAAGGACCTCCTTCGTAAGTCTTTGGCCAGAGCGGGAGAGGCTCCAACCTCGCCCCGCTCACCTATGTTGTCCTGCAACAAAACCCCGACCGCTACGTCTTCTCCGTAACGCGTTGGCCCTTGTGTACGGCGCCGAGGCGCTGATCGTCACTCGCGACGTGTGCCGGCTGGGCGCTGAGGAGGCCACGGAGGTGATGCGCTGGGCAGCCAAGTCGCTCATCCAGCAGGCGATGGCCGCGGCCGAGCCCGTAAGACCGGCCTCCCGCTCGCCAAAGTCGCGTGAACGGCGCCCGCCGTCTAGGGGAGAGGAAGGAAAAAGATTTGATAGTTTGAGCTCAAGTGTTTAATCGTGTCACTTGCGCTTTTCGAGTTTGCCGTATCATT
>JBEKNX010000418.1:0-4200 GCA_049522375.1 Acidimicrobiales bacterium
AGCTGCGGTTGGCTATGTAACGCACGGGGTCGAGCGCCTCCCGGGTCCCGCCCGCGGTGACGACGGCCTTCACCCCGGCCAGGGGGCCGGACAAGGGCCCCAGCATGGCGGCGAGAGCGGCGACGATCGCCTCGGGCTCGGGCAGGCGCCCCTTGCCGAAGTCCCCGCCCGCCAGGCGTCCCACCGCCGGTTCCAGGACCTGTACCCCCCGGCGGCGCAGGAGGGCCACGTTGTCCCGCACGGCGGCGTGCTCCCACATCTCGGCGTGCATGGCCGGGCACACGAGCACCGGTGCCCGGGTGACGAGCAGGGTGGCGGTCAGCAGGTCGGAGGAGATGCCGGCGGCGTAGCTGCCTATGAGGCGGGCGGTAGCCGGCGCCACGACCACGGCGTCGACGGCGCGGCCGAGCGCCACGTGCGGGACGGGCGAGGCCGGGCCCCCACTGCCGTCCAGCCCGAACAGCGACAGCCGGGCGGGCTCGGCGGCTAAAGCGCTGAAGGTCAGCGGCGCCACGAACCGGGTCGCCCCCTCCGTGAGGACAGGGCTGACCAGCGCTCCGGCGTCGCCCAGGCGGCGGCAGACCTCGACCGCCTTGTAGGCGGCTATGCCCCCGCAGACGCCGAGGACCACCCGCTTCCCAGCCAGAGCCCGGCCGGCGCTCGCCGCGGCGGCGGCCGGCAGGCCCGTCTCGCTTGGTGTCGACGCCGGGCCCATGTTGGCAGGCTAGTGGCGGCCTAGAGCCCCGTGATCTCTTCGGCCACTTCCTCTTCGCCCTCGACCGGGATGCGGTGATAGGTGATCTTGCCGGCGGCGATCTCGTCCAGGCTGATCGACAGTGGCTTACGGGAGATCGACGTCACTTGCGGCGGCACGATGGACCCCAGGCCCTCACCGAGCTGGTTGAAGTAGGAGTTGACCTCCCGGCCCCGCTTGGCCGCCAGGCTCACGAGCGTGTACTTGGAGTCCACCTTCTCGAGCAGCGTCTCGATCGGGGGGTCCATCATCGTCGTCCGTCGTTCAGCCATAACCAAACCTACTCTCGTCGTCCCTCATCGGCGTGCTGCCGGCAAGCGTCCACTATACCGGCGAGCTCCTGCGATGCCCGGCCAAGGTCGTCGTTGACCACGATGTCCTGAGCCATGCGCCGGCCCACGCGGTCCTCCTCGTCGCCCACGGCGAGACGTCTGGCCACGCTTTGCTCGTCGTCGCCCCGCTGGCGTAGGCGCTCCGCCTGCACCTGCCGGGACGGGGCGGCGATCAGGATGAGGACCGCCTCCGGGTAACGCTCTTTTATCTGCGCCGCCCCGTCAATCTCGATCTCCAGGACCACGTCGAGACCCTCGGGCGCGTCGAGCGTGGGAGTGCCGTAAAGCTGGCCGTTCCCGGCGAACTCGGTCCACTCGACAAAACCGTCGGCCTTGACCCTGTCCATGAACTCGTCCCGGTCCACGAAAACGTAAGCGCTCCCGGGTTCCGAGGGGCGCCGCGGCCGCGTCGTCCATGACCTCGACAGCCACAGGTGGTCCCGCAGTTGGAGCAACCTGGCGACCAGGGTGCCCTTGCCGACGCCGCCCACGCCGAAAATCACGAAAATTATCCGGGCGCGCTGCCCTGAGAGTGCCCCTGTCCCGGGTGGCTGAGCCGTGGTCACCGACCGTCCCGGCGCCGATGGCCGGCCCTGGGCCCGACGGGGCCTAGCGATGAGAGCATGGGACGCTCGCCCGTTGCGACATCGGGCCAGGTGGAGAGGCCGACCGCCACCTGCACTGCCATGGTGGCGCCCGAGCTAGCCCGAAAAGGGCTTAACCCAGCTTCTCGAGGAGCTTGCGGCGCTGCTGTTCCCCCAGGCCCTGGACCCGCCTGGTGTCACTGATGCCGACTTCCTCCATGACCCGGCGGGCCTTCACCTGGCCCAGACCAGGCAGGCTTTGGAGGACGGCGAGCACCTTCATTTTCCCAATGACTTCGTCGCTCTGGCCTTGGTTGAGGAGCTCGTTCAAGGACACAGAGCCCATCTTGAGGCGGTCCTTGAGCTCAGCGCGTTGCTTGCGAACGGCAGCTGCTTTCTCAAGGGCGGCCTGGCGTTGATCTGCGGAAAGACTCGGCGGCAAAGGCATGGAGCGCACCCTAGCGCGTCGCAACGAAGGGGGTGTGATATCCCCGTCAAAAAGCCACGGCCCGGCGCGCCGGACGCCCCGCGCCCCGCCGCGGAGCGCCTTGGCACCCTCGCCCAGGCCGACCGGCGCCGCCTCGGCCCCCGCCCGAGACAGATCGACGACGCTCCCCGGCGCTAGCGACCGCTCAAGGCGTCCGACACCTCGTCGACGATCGACAACGCCGCTTTTTCCGGGTCTTCTGCCTCGGTGACGGCACGGCCGATGACGAGCATGTCGGCGCCGTGGCGGACGGCGTGGCCCGGTGTGGCCGAGCGGCCCTGGTCGTGCCGGTCGGCTCCCGCCAGCCGGATACCGGGGACGACGCTGAGCAACCCGGGGGCAACGGCCTTCACCTCGTCCAGGTCGGCCGCCGCGCACACGACGCCGCCGCACCCCGCGTCGCGGGCGCGCGCCACCAGGGCGCGCAGCCGGTCCGCCGGCGCCTCCGCCTCGCTGGTGAGGATGGTGACGCCCAGGGCCACGGGCGCGGCCAGCCCAGCGCGCTCGGCCCCCTCGGTCAGGCCCTGCACCGCCGCCTCCAGCGTGGCCGGCCCGGCCCAGGCATGCACGGTGAGGTACGAGACCCCCAGGGCGCCGAGCACCCGGGCCGCTTTGCGGGTCGTGTTCGGGATGTCCGCCATCTTGAGGTCGATGAAGACCTTGAAGCCCCCCTCAAGGAGCCCTCCTATGGCCGCCGGCCCGGCCGCGCTGAACAGCTCCAGGCCCACCTTGGCCACGCCGAACCAGGGCCGCAGGCGGGCCGCCCAGCGCATGGCCAGCACCGAATCATCGACGTCCAGAGCGAGCACGAGCCGCTGGCGAACAGCCTCGAGCTTCCCGCCGCCACCCTCCCGGTCAAGCACGGGCGCGGAGAAAACGTAACCCGGTCTCGACGTCCCGCCGTCGCTCGCCATGTCGCTCCTTTCCAGTCCGGTCCGTGCCCAGTCACGCCCGGGCGCCACGGTCCTGCCATGGGCGACGCTAGCCAACCCCGGGCCCGGCTGAGCCCGCGGGGGTCACCCGGTGGGAACGCCCCGACAGCTCGCCCAATCGCTCGACACCCTCCGAAGCGCACCAGGCCACTAGCTCCTCGAGCACCCGGAGAGGGGCGCGGGGGTCGACGAACGTCGCCGTCCCCACCTGTAGCGCGTCCGCACCGGCGCAGAGCATCTCGGCCGCGTCCCGGCCGGTCACGATGCCCCCCACCCCGATGATGGCGGCCGCCGGCAGGGCCCGGCGGCACTCATAGACGGCCCGGACGGCCACCGGGTGCAACGCCGGACCGGACAGCCCGCCGCCCCCCGCCCCCAGGCGGGCCAGCCCCGTGGAGGGGTCGATGGCCATTCCCATCAGCGTGTTGACCAGTGTGAGGGCGCTGGCCCCGCTGGCCAGGGCCGCTCGGGCGATGGCCACCAGGTCGGTGACATTGGGGCTCAACTTGGCCCATATGGGCAAGCCCGTCGGCTCCAGGGCCCCGGCCAGCGCCTCCAGGGCGGCACCGGTCCCTTCGGGCGAGTGTGAGAACATGCGCTGGCGGTCTTCGATGTTGGGGCAGCTGATATTGGCCTCCACCGCCACCACCGTGCCTCCGGCCCGCCCCGCAGGTGGGACCGGCCCCCGGCCGGCCAAGCCCCGGGCCAGGCGCCGGCCCACCTCGGCGTAGTCGGCGACGGTCCGGCCCCAGACGCTCACCACGACCCGGGCGCCGGCCCGGGCCAGGTCGGGCAGGTCGCGGAGCAGCCACGCCTCCATGCCCGGGTTCTGCAACCCGACGCTGTTCAGCATGCCTCCAGCCACGGGTAGCAACCGCGGCGCCGGGTTGCCCGACCAGGGGTCGGCCGAGACCGACTTCACCACCACCGCTCCCAGGCGGGAGAGGTCGAAATAGGCCCCGAGCTCAGCCCCATGGCCCGCCGTCCCCGACGCCGTCATCACCGGGTTGGCCAGCTGGAGCCCTCCGACGCGCGCGGTCATGTCCACGGCCGCGTCCCGCTCTGGGTGGCGCCGGCGGGAGGTCACCGTGTCAGCGTCCGGCGTGGTGTT
>JBEKNX010000419.1:0-4198 GCA_049522375.1 Acidimicrobiales bacterium
CCCGAGCTCGGTCAGCAGGTCACACAGGGCCCACCGCTCACGTTGGGAAAGTGGGGTGCCATCTTGCTTCATGGCTGGCATCATAAGCAGGCCACGTCATGTCCGTGGTTCCCAGCTGAACCGGCGGATGGCTATGAGCAACCCGGCCGCTCCCCAGGCGGCGACGACCACGACGTCCACCCAGTCAAAACTGGTGCCGAGAAAGCCTGCTTGCAGCCCGAGAGCGAAGTGCCGGACCGGGAATATGCGTGCCACCCAGAGGATCCAGCTGGGTGCGTTGGTACCGAGCGGGATGAAGATGCCCGAGAGGAACAGCAGAGGCAGGATGGTGGCGTTGACGATGGCGGGCGAGGCGTCGGCGTTGGGGATCACCGTGGTTATGGCAAACCCGAGCGCGCAGAAGCTGCCGGCACCGACGACGAGCATGACGAGGAAGTGGACGAGCGTGACGCCAGTCGGGACCGATGCCTGGTAGGCGAGGCGGCCGAAGGCGGCGGTGATGACGACTAGCAGGATGGCGACGAAGAGCGCGTGCAGCACTCGGCCGGCGAAGTAGACGGCCGCCGGCAGCGGGGTACCGTCGACCCGCTTGAGGATCCCCGCGTCGCGCTGGAAGGTCACGGTCATGGCGACATTCGTGTAGCAGGCGCTTATGACGGCGAACGCAGCCATGGCGGCGACGTAGTACGTCGACTCCTTGACCGTGCGCCCGGCGAGGTGGACGGTCCCTGAGCCGAGCAAGGCGGTGAAGATCACGAGGAACATGAGCGGGAACGCGAATGTGAAGAAGGCGGACGCGGGGTTCCGCCAGAACGCTTTGTTGGTGTACCGGACCTGCCGGGCGGTCAGGGCGATGGGGTTCATGGCCGTCCCGCCGTCCTGCCGCGCTCGGAGCGGCCCCGGCGAGCGTGGCTGTCCAGCCGGGTACCAGTCGATTCTTCCCCGGCGGGTGGGCCTGGTGAGCTGCCGGTGAGCTCGAGGTAGACGTCCTCGAGCGTGGGGCGGACGACGCTTAGGTCGTCGAGCTCGATGCCACGCTCGACGGCCCAGCTCGTGAGGCGGTAGAGGGTGGCGGTGAGGTTATCGGTGGCGAGCTCTACGCGTCCGTCCTGGGTGGCGGTTTGGGGAATGTCTTCGGGGAGAGCGGACCCCGCCCCGAGCCGGAAGCTCACCCGAGGACGCGCCTGGTCACGGCCTCCGATACTCGAAGGCGGGCCCATGGCGACGATCTTGCCGGCGGCGATCACCGCCACCCGGTCGGCCAGGAACTGCGCCTCGTCCATGTAGTGGGTGGTGAGCAACACGGTTTTCCCCAGTTCGGCCAAGCTCTTTACGACCTGCCAGGCCTCGCGGCGCGCCGAGGGGTCGAAGCCGGTCGTCGGCTCGTCCAAGAAGAGCAGCTCGGGGTCGCCGACCAGTGCCACCCCGACGTCGAGGCGCCGCTGTTGGCCTCCCGAGAGCGTCGTGACCCGGGCGTTGCTTTTTGCACCCAGGCCCACGAGGTCGATGACCTCTTGCGGCGACCTCGGGTGGGGGTAGTAGCCGGCGTACATGGTGAGGGTCTCGGCGACCGTCAGGTAACGGTCGATCCCCGTCGATTGCAGCACGATGCCGATGTGCGGCTTCAAGGCGTTGCGGTCGTGGCCCGGGTCGTGCCCGAGCACCGCCACCTGCCCCTCGTCACGGTGGCGGAAGCCCTCGAGGATCTCGACGGTTGTCGTCTTGCCGGCGCCGTTCGGCCCCAGCAGGGCGAACACCTCGCCCCGGGCAATCTCCAGGTCCACCCCGTCGACGGCCTTGAGGGCCCCGTAGGACTTGCGCAACCCGTGGACCGACACCGCCGCCTCTCGGGAGCTGGGGCCCGGAGGCAGGCCCGGTCCTGGCCCAGCAAGAGCCGGGTTGTCAACCAACTCGGTGCCCCCGTTCCCTCGTTGCTTCCCGTCCAGCGCGATGGCCGTACCGTCGCGAAGGGTTGTCTGGCCCGAACCTAGTAGGGAAGGGACAGCGGCATCCAAACTTGTTCCATCCGTCAACCGGCCGGAGCCGTGGCGGCCCATCTCCGGCGGCCGCTGCGACCCCCCGCCCGCTCAAGTGAGCCCGCCCTGGGAGATCCACAAGCTTTACCTCTGTTGGCTCACAGGCGGCCTCCCCTAGGTTGGCCCCGGGGCCGAACGGACGGCCCAGAGGCTATTGACAAGCGTGTAAGTACTATGCTGTAGTATTCCCAGATCTTGTGTGTGAAAGACCTAGACGGGCAGGTTGACCACTACAGCTTGTGGTTGTCCCACCTGGGTCTCTGGTCAGCGAACGCGGACGTGAGCGAGCTAGCGGCCCCCTCGGGGGGCGACCTAACCAGTTGATGCTCCGGAACAGGAAGGACTCTCCACCATGGCAATTGCCCCCGAGCGCACCGGCATCGGCATCCGCCGTTACTTCACCACTCCCGGCGTCCACCCCTACGACACGGTGACCTGGGAGCGGCGGGACGCCCGCATCACCAACTGGGCCACCGGAGCGGTCGCCTTCGAGCAGTTGGGGGTGGAGGTACCGAGCGGTTGGAGCGTCAACGCCACCAACATCCTGGCCCAGAAGTACTTCCGGGGCACCCTGGGCACGCCGGAGCGGGAGTGGTCGCTCAAGCAGGTCGTCGACCGGGTCGTTGGGGCCATCGTGGCCTGGGGGGACAAGGACGGCTACTTCGCCGACGCCCAGGAGGCCGAGACGTTCGAGGCGGAGCTCAAGTGGCTGATCATCCACCAGCGGGCGGCGTTCAACTCGCCGGTGTGGTTCAACATCGGCGTCGCCGGCGTACCTCAACAAGCCAGCGCCTGCTTCATCCTGGCCGTCGACGACTCGATGGACTCGATCCTCAACTGGTACGTGGAAGAGGGCAAGATTTTCAAGGGCGGGTCAGGGGCCGGGATCAACCTTTCCCGCATCCGGTCCTCCAAGGAAGGCCTGCGCGGTGGCGGTACCGCCTCCGGTCCTGTCAGCTTCATGCGGGGTGCCGACGCCTCGGCGGGGACCATCAAGTCCGGGGGCAAGACGCGCCGCGCCGCCAAGATGGTGATCCTCGACGCATCTCACCCCGATATCGAAGACTTCATCTGGTGCAAGGCCATTGAGGAACGAAAGGCACGGGCGCTGCGCGACGCGGGCTTCGACATGGACCTCGACGGCAAGGACAGCCACTCGGTCCAGTACCAGAACGCCAACAACTCCGTCCGTGTCACGGACGAGTTCATGCAGGCTGTCCTGGACAACAAGGACTGGGCGCTGAAGGCCGTAAATTCGGGCGAGGTCTTGAAAACGATGAAGGCGAGGGACCTTTTCCGCCAGATATCCAAGGCGGCGTGGGACTGTGCCGACCCCGGGATGCAGTTCGATACCACGATAAATAAATGGCACACCTCTAAGAGCACCGGGCGCATAAACGCAAGCAACCCTTGTTTCACCGGTGACGCCCTGGTCCACACGGATAAGGGCCTGGTCAGCTTCCGTGAGCTCTTTGCCCGGGTTAATGAAGGTGAGATGTTCGCCGTCTACACCCACGACGCCACCAACCCCCAGGTACCCGCACCGCGCCTGGAGCTGACCACTCCCGAAGCCTTGATGATCACTGGCTACCACCAGGTGCTCAAAGTGCGCTTTGAGAACGGCATGGAGGTCCGGTGCACTCCGGGCCACCGCTTCTTCACCGCCAACAGGGGCTACGTGGAGGCACGGGACCTGACCGCTGACGACAGGGTCAAGATCCTGGACTTGCCGGCCCCGGCGGTCAGCGCCGACTACGGGCTCCCGGTGACGAGCGACCTCACCATCTACTCGACCAAAGGCGACCATCGCCGCCTCGTCCGCCTGCCCGAGAAATGGGACGAGGATCTGGCGCACTACCTGGGCTGGATGGTAGGCGATGGGTCGGTTGGCGCCGGCGGGACGCTCAGTGCCGTGTATGGCAGTCCCGAGGACCAGGCCGAGGTGCTCCCTCGTCACCAGTCCTTCGTCACCTGGCTGAACGGTGACCTTGCCCCCACGCCGAGCAGACAGGCCAACGGGACCGTTCAGCTGCGCCTGACTCGGCGCCCCCTGACCGCGTTCTTCGCCGCGTTGGGCCTGACCGCGGTACGTGGGCCGCAAAAGCAGGCCCCGTGGTCGGTCTTCCAGGCGCCGCCCCAGGTCGTGGCCGCCTTCCTGAGGG
>JBEKNX010000420.1:0-4172 GCA_049522375.1 Acidimicrobiales bacterium
GATGGCCTTCGCGGGTCACAGCACGATGAGCGTCGCTCTCACCTACCAGCACGCGACGAAGGAGCGCCAGAGGGAGATCGCCGACAGGATGGAGGAGGCCCTCAAGCAACGGTCGGCCGGCGCCGCGGGCTTCCCCTGACGAACTAAGACCCGAGGCAGCGCTGTGGACTAGAGCCTGATGGAACGACTCGTCGCCAAGTCGCCGTCTCCTGTCGCAGACGTAGTGGGCACCCTGGACTACTAGCGGCGCGCCTGGGCCACGCGACTCGAGTTGAGCCATGCGGCGATCTCCGCGGCGTCGAAGCGGATGAACCTCCCGACCCGCAGGAACGGCACTCGCCTCTCGGTGACCAGGCGACGGACATGACGATGGGTCACACCCAACCGCTCGGCGAGCTGGTCCATGGTCAACAACTGCGGAAGCACAGCGGGTACGGACATCGGCTTCTCCTCGGTAGTGGTTCCTACCTGTAGGGGCCGAGGTGGCGATTTTTCCCGGCCCATACCTCGCCGCTGCCCCGTCCGCCCTATCGACGCCTCGCGGCCCACGACAACCCAGCCGCCTGTGCCACAAGCCGCCCCAAGCACGCACGGCCGTTCTCAAGGCACCGCCGACAATGCGTTCTTTCAGTTCTTCCACAATTGCTTCTGCCCGTTCGTGACCGCTATCGACCGTTATTGCCCAAACCGAAAAATGTCTCTTTACAAGGGCTTCTAGTCCTGATAAAAGAAAAATGACAGTTGAACACGGTTGCAAGCCCAGGGGCTTGCCTGAAATAGCGGCGGCGGTTTTGTCGAGCGGGGTGAGCGTTGGGCTGGATGCGAATGATGGGGGCGGAGTCGGTCGAGTACCACCGCGCAACGGTGATCGGGCGGGTCGACGACCACCCGGGCAGGGCGATGGAGTACTTCGCGTCCCGGGGTGAGACGCCGCTCGTTTGGGGGGGATCCGGTGCAGCGTCGTTCGGCTTCGCGGGAGCCGTTTCCGCCGATAGCTACGAAGCGGTGTTCGGGCCGGGCGGCGCGAAGGACCCACGAACCGGCGAAAGGCTGGTGCGGACCCGCCGGCCCGGGATGGAGGTCGTCATCTCAGCGCACAAGAGCGTGGCCGAGCTCGGGGTGATCGGTAGGGCAGAGGACATGCACCTGATCATGGACGGGGAACGGGACGCGACGCTCGCCTACCTCGACCGGGTGACTCGGGAAACGGGCGGTCGGCGCGGCGAGGCGGCCAAGGCCACTCCCACGGGCGGGCTCGTCTACGCCCATACCCGCCATGCCACTTCCAGGGCAGGAGACCCCTGCCCGCACGACCATGTGCTGCTGGCCAATCTTCTGGAGATGAAAGACGAGCAGGGCGGGTGGAAGGCGGCGGACACGGCGCTGTGGCGGGAGCACCTGCATGCCGCCACCATGACCGGCCGGATGGCTGCGGCGCGCGTCGCGGTGGAACTGGGCTACGGGATAGAGGCCGACCCCGGCCCCTCGGGGAGGCTCGGGCACTGGAAGATAGCCGGCGTGCCCGACGAGGTCATGGCGGCCCACTCCAAGCGGGCGGCCGAGATCGAGGCAGAGTGCCAGCGCCGGGGCGACACCTCCTATCGTGCCCGGGGGGTTGCCGCCCGCACCACGCGCACGGCCAAGCACCACGAGCCCGAAGGCCAACTGGTCGAGCGCTGGCGGGCCGAACTGGCCTCGGTCGGCTGGCCAGTCGAGCGGCTGGCGGGGGCAGTAGACGCGGCAGCGGCAGCGGCCCAGCCGGCGCTTATGTCCTTCGACGACGCCCGCCGCCTAAACACGGACCTCCTCGCTCCTGATGGCGAGCTGGCCCGACGCAAGGTGTTCTCCCGCCGCCACGTGGTCGTAGAACTGGCCCCCCACCTCTACGGCCAGCGCCCCGCCCTGCTCGACGCCCTGGCGGACCGGGCCCTGGCCGACCCCGAGGCCGTGCCTATCATCGGTGTGGCCGGCGCCAGGGAGCGCGTCTACTCCCTCGCCGGCGTGCTCGCCCAGGAAGCTGCAATAGCAGAGGGCCTCGGCCGCCAGCTGGCCCGCACAGACGCGCCGGCAGCCGGCATGAGCACGGTGGCACAGGCGATCGCGAGGGCGGAGGAGGCACTGGGCGGGCCGCTTAGCGAGGGCCAGCGCGCCGCGGCCGAAGCGGTCTGTATTTCGGGCCGGGGGGCAGAGCTGGTCGTTGGGGTCGCGGGTTCTGGGAAAACCACCATGCTCAAAGTGGTAGCCGACGCTTTCGAGCGCTCCGGCTGCCAAGTCCTCGGCACTGCGACTTCGGGCCAGGCGGCCCGCACCTTGGGCAAAGAGGCGGGGATCGGCGAGTCACGGACACTGGCCAGCCTCGCCTGGCGCCTGGACCACCACCAGGTCCAGCTGGACGATCACAGCGTGGTGGTCTTGGACGAGGCGGGGCTCACCGACGATGCGGACCTCGTGCGCCTGGCCGCCCATGTCGAGGGAGCCGGGGCCAAGCTGGTCCTGCTGGGTGACGACCGCCAGCTGGGCCCCGTAGGCCCGGGCGGCGCTCTCGGCGCCCTGGTCGCCCGACACCCCGGTGCCTTGCACTCCCTCACCGAGAACCGCCGCCAAGCCGACCCCGAGGAACGTGAGGCGCTGGCTCAGCTGCGCGCGGGTGACGTGGGCAAGGCGCTCGACTGGTACCTGAGGGAGCAGCGTGCCCATGCCGTCCCGGACCGGGGCACGGCGCTCCAAGCTGCCGTCGGTGCTTGGGCGGCCGATGTGGCAGCGGGCCATGAGACCGGCCTTTACGCCTGGAGACGGGCGAACGTGGCCGAGCTGAACGCCCGGGCCAGGAACTGGATGGGAGAAAGCGGCCGGCTGACCGGCCCCGAGCTGGTCCTCCCCGATGGCGGCCGCTACCGGGCTGGCGACGAGGTGATCGCCCTCTGCCCGAGCGCTGACGGCACCCTCGTTACCTCGCAGCGGGCCACCGTCAAGTCCGTGGACCTCGCCCAAGGCACCCTCACCCTCCGCACCGCCGACGGCGGGCACATCCCTCTCGGTGCGGGAGACGCCAGCAGTGACCGGCTCGGCTACGCCTACGCGACAACGGTCCACCGTTGCCAGGGGGCCACGACGGCCCGTTCGCACCTGCTCGCCGACGGCGGCGGGCGGGAGCTGGCGTATGTCGCCATGAGCCGGGCGCGAGAGGCCGCCCATGTCTGGGTGGTGGCAGACGACCTCGGGCAGGCCCGGGAAGATCTGGAGCGCGACTGGTCGAGCGAGCGGCGCCCGGCCTGGGCGATTGACACGGGCCTGCCCGACCCTTATGAGCCCGGCCCGGCTACCGTCACCGCCCTTCCTGCGGGCGACCGCGCCCGCGTTGTCGCCGTCGCCCGGGCGCAGGCCCGCCTCGGGGCTGACGCCCTCAGGGCCGCCATACCGCCCGACCCGGTGCCGAAACTGGAGGAAGCCAAGGCCGCTCTTGCCCGGCTGCAGCGAGGACGCGCTGACCTCGAAGCTGGCGTTGGCGCGTACGAGGGGACAGGGGCCGGCCAGGCTGCCCGGGAACTCCGGGCTGCCCGTGCCCAGTTGCGGGCCGCCGAGGACACTGCGAAGCACGGTCGCAGCTGGGGGGACCGCCATGCGTCCAGGCGCCGGGTGCCCGCCTTGAGCGAGGCAGCCAATGAGGCGCAGCGCCGCTGGGACGCGCTCGTGGCGCCGGGACTGGCCGACCTCAACAGCGACGTCGCCAACGCAGAGGCGGTTGTGGCACAGCTCACGGCCGCGGTGGAACGCCATCGGGCAGTCCCACGTGAGACCGCTCGCCGGTGGCTCGACGCCGCGAGCACGTCAGGTGCGCTTGCCCGCCGGCTGGAGGCCTACCGCGACCAGCTCGACGGCGTTCCACTGCGCCCGCACCCGTCAGCTGTGGCCGGCGCAGCGCCCAGGTCCCTGCACCCGTCGCCCCAGTGGTCACCTCCGTCAGAGCCCGGCCTCAGCAAATCGCTGTGACCGAAGCCGAACATTCTGGACGTGTTCCTGGTTGCCCGGATCTAGCCCCTGACCAGCGCCTAACGATGCTCTTACGGATGTCAAGGGGTAATTTTTGCGACCTCTTTCGGGTTCGGGCCGGCGGCGTGGGTGTGGCAAGACAGAGATGGGCCAGTCGTTGGAGGGCAAGCTCTTACAAGGCC
>JBEKNX010000421.1:0-4148 GCA_049522375.1 Acidimicrobiales bacterium
GACGGCGACCCCCGGCCCGGCGGGCTCGTCCGTGGCGTGGCCCGTGGCCAGCCATTCGCCTCCGCCGGCGCGTACGATGCCGCTGGCCGCCCAGGGGACGGGGCCGCCGGTTCCGCCGGGCAAGTTCTCCGAGGCGGTACGCACGAGGACGGCGGCAGCGATGTATGACCTGGCGCTGGGCCCGAGGCCGGTCCCGAGCCGGACCAGCACGGCAAGCGGGGTACCGAGCGCCTCGGGCGCGTAGTCGAGCTCGCTCCCGTTGCCGGTGGGTTGCTCGGCCCAGCCCGAGGAGGTCGCCTTGAACAGCTCCAGCGTCGTACCGGCGCCCGTCCCGCCGCGCTCGGCGAGCGCCCAGGGCCCATCGCACACGAGGTGGGTCGGACCGCCCACTCGGGCCAGCCCGGCGGCGCTGTCCACGAGACGTGCTTGGCATAGGGGCGAGGGACGGGGGGCCAGTGCCGCCAAACCGGCTCTCGCGCCGGCGGGCCCGGCTGTCGAGATCGCCCATACGATTATGGCAATGGCCGACAGCCCCCGAGCTTGTCTTCTACCAGTCATCACGTATGCCTCCGCTCGCTCGCCCTGCGCACCGCCGGACCCCGCTCTCCCCCGTCTTGGTGCGCAGCGTAGTGCTCATAAGCACCGCCACAAAGGGAGCCGGAGATGATCGTCCATTCGCGCATTGAAAGCGCTCACCTGGCGGGCAACCTCCTGGGCGACCCGAGCGACCGCGATCTGTTCGTCTACCTGCCTCCGGGCTATGAACGGTCCGACCGCCGCTACCCGACGGCCTACCTTCTGCACGCCTACGGTGGTACCGCCGGGGGGCTCGTCTACCCGCGGACGGACGAGAAACGGTGGGCGCCTCCGCTGGAGGACGTCCTGGGCCCCGTGTTCGGGCGCATGGGGTCGGCGCCGTTGATCGTCGTCATCCCTGATGGCTGGTCTCGCTACGGCTGCGGCCAGTGGGTCGACTCGCCCGTTTGCGGCAACTTCGAGCAGTACGTGCTGCACGATGTCGTTGCTTACATCGACGGCCATTATCGGACCATCCCCGGCGCGGCCAGCCGAGGCATCTTCGGCTTTTCATCAGGGGGCTCGGGCGCTTGGCACCTTGCCTCCCGCAACCCCGGCACGTTCGGTGCCCTGGCCATGCTCTCGGGCGACTCGTTCCTGGACATGACGCACAAAACGCTCATCTATGATTACCTCGACAGCATCTGGCCGGAGGCGCCGAACGGCCCTGTCGAAGGCGATTATCTTTCCCAAATTGTCTACGCGTACGCCGCCTGCTACTCGCCCCGCCCGGACAAACCGCCGTTCTATGTCGACCTTCCGGTGGCCTTCCCCAGCGGCGAGCTGCTCCCGGAGGTCTGGGACCGCTGGTTGAGCTTCGACCCCGTCATAAATTACCGGGACCGCCTGGATAATCTCCGCAAACTGGCCGGTATCCTGCTGGACGTGGGTTGCTACGACGACTACCACCTCCAGTGGGGCCACCGGCTGCTGAGCCACTACCTCGGCGAGGCAGGCATCGCCCACGAGGCCACCGAGCACACGGGAAATCACGGGGGCCGGTCCCGCGAGCGGTACCAGCTGACGCTCCAGTGGCTGTCGCGGGTCCTGGCGCCCGGGACGGCAGACGGTTAGGAGGGTATGGACTGGTGAGAGCCCGGCACGGACGAGGTGCGATCATGACGGACGGTCGGAACGGAAGAAGGCATGCTCGGCGGGCGGCCGCTTGTGCCGGCGTGGCGCTCTCCCTCGCCGCCGCGGTGGTACCCGGCACCTCGGCAAGCGCGGCGCCGGCGGTGACGCAGCACTCCACAAGATCGGCGCCGGCGGCTTCGCTCGGCGACCTGACGACTTACGGGTACGGCAACACCCGGTCCGATAATGACACCGTCGACCCGGCGATTTCCAAACTCTCGGAGGCGCCGGCGTGGGACGACTCCCTCGATGCCGGCGTGTACGGGCAGCCGCTGGTCTACGACGCGACGGTGTACGTCGGTACCGAGAACGACACCATCTACGCCATCGGGGCGAAGACGGGGAAGGTGATCTGGAGCCTCCACGTCGGCACCCCTGCCAGCACGTCGGTGATCGACTCGGCGCCGACATTGTCCAGCGGCTGCGGTGACATCGACCCGCTCGGCATAACCGGTACGCCGGTAATAGACACGGCGACGGACGAGATCTTCGCCGCCGAGGAGACCGAGGTCGGGGGCGACAACTGGCAGGACATCCAGCACTGGCTCGTGGCCGTGTCGCTGGTCACCCACGAGGAGCTATGGCACCGACAGGTTGACCCGCCGTACGGTAACCAGTCCAGCCATTACTACATCCCCGCCGAACAGCAACGTCCCGCCCTGACGTTCTGGGACGGCCGGATCTACGTCGAGTTCGGTGGTCTCGACGGAGACTGCGGGCAGTACCACGGCTACGTTGTGAGCGTGCCCGTGCCCGGTCGGGGACCGCTGGCCAGTTACCAGGTGCCGACCCAACGCGAGGGAGCCATCTGGGGCACGGGCGGAGCTTTCGTCTCCTCGTCCGGGGATCTCTACGTTGCCACCGGCAACGGGAGCTCGAACTCTGTGTCGACCTATGACGAAGGCAACTCGGTCGTCGAGCTGTCCCCGGCACTGGCGCGGCTCGGCTACTGGGCGCCGAGCAATTGGGTACAGCTCAACGACAACGACTGGGACCTCGGCTCGGCCGGGCCGGTCGAAGTCCCGGGCACCTCGCTTTTGTTCGTGGCTGGCAAGCCCGCCGGGAACGGGAGCTTCGGCTATCTTATGCAGGTTTCCCACCTCGGCGGCATAGGCAAGGGTGCCTTCACGGGGCCGCTTTGCCTCGGTGGCGGGGTGTTCGGCGCCGACGCCACCGAAGTGACCGGGGCGGGCGGCCGGAGCCGCACCTACGTGTACGTGCCCTGCGGCAGTGGCACCGTGGCCGTCGAGGTCGACGCCTCGGCCATGTCGTTCAAGCGCGTGTGGTCGGTTTCGACCGGCTCACCTGACGGTCCGCCGGTCGTCGCCGGCGGCCTGGTCTGGGCCGTCAACTGGGGCGCGAGCGGGCTGTACGGGATGAGCCCGTCGACGGGCCAGGTCGTCCTGGAACGCTCGACCGGCGCCCTCGAGCACTTCGCCACGCCGGCCGTCGGTGACGGGACGCTGTTCGTGCCCACCCAAAACGGCGTGGAGGCGTGGAGCACCTCAGGCTGAGGAGCCTGCTGCCTACCGTTTTACGTCGCTGACCGATAAAAGCGTGTCTTCGACGACATCGACCCAACCGTGCAGGGCGCCGGGTTCGAAAATGTACAGTTCGGGGGCCGAATAATCGATCTCCCGGTCGCCGGGCAGGACCAGCTTGCCGCGCCCGGCAACGATCTGGCAAAAGGCGTAGTTGGTGCCGGCGTGGATCGGGACGGTGCAGCCGACGGGGATGCTGTAGAGGACACTGGTGCCGTTGGGTGCCCGGAAAATCTCGGCCGCAGCCTGCCCGAATTCATCGGGTTCTGCCCAAGGCGGCGTTTGGGAGCTCTTAGGCTCGATACGCCCGTCGACTACATTGAAAACTGTCGTTCGCACAATGTAAACCTCCAATCAGCTCGTGGGACCTTTGACAGCCCGGTTTCACCAGACGGTCCCGGGTTCACCAGACGGTCCCGGGTTCACCAGACGGTATAGCCTCCGTCCGCGACCACAGTCTCGCCGGTCACGAAGCTGGCGGCGTCCGACGCCAGGAAGACCACGACATTGGCGATTTCCTCGGGGGTGCCCAACCTCCCCAACGGGGTGCCGCCGAGCCAGTAGTCCCGCACGTTGCCCTTCCCGAGGAAGCTTTCCGTTATCGCACTACGGATGTAGCCGGGCGCCACCGCGTTCACCCGGATCCCGAAGGTGGCCCACTCGGCCGCCAGGGACTTCGTCAGCATGATCACGCCCGCCTTGGACACGTTGTAGCCGACCTGAGGCTGAGGACGGTTGACGATGAGGCCGGACATGGAAGCGATGCAGACGATGCTTCCCGACCGAGCCTCGATCATAGGGGCGCCGAACACCTGGCTGCAGTAGAAGGCGCCGGACAGGTTGACGTGGAGCACCCGGTCCCATTCCTCGACCGTGAGCTCCTGGGCCGGGGCGTTC
>JBEKNX010000422.1:0-4136 GCA_049522375.1 Acidimicrobiales bacterium
TGTCATGCTCCCAAAGGCATAAGCACCGCTCCTTCGGCCGACGCACCGTCCGGGCATTGTGCCCCGGACGGTGCCGTGTGCCGTAGGTGCCCCGGCCGGTGCCGTGACTGACGCCGGCCCGGCGACGTTTGTGGACGACGAGAGTGGCGGGCCGTCGAGCGGGTTTGGGCCTCCGGCTAACGGGCTACTCAACGCCCCGGACAGCTAGGTCACAGTCAGGCACGCACCGGGTCAGGACGCACCACCGGCCATAGTGTCAACGACGTGGTGGGCGCGTGAGTGCGTGCCGCAATCCCGGAAGGCCTATCTTTCGGTACCACGGGCAGAAGGAACGAGCGACCGCGGAAAAGGGAGACGAGGCCATGACCACCAGACCACTCAAAGTCCTCTACCTTGGCGGCACGGGCACGATCAGCGCGTCCTGTGCCCGCGGCGCGGTGGCGCAGGGGATGGACGTATCCGTCCTCAATCGGGGCCGCTCAGTGCTGCGCCCGCTTCCGCCGGAGGTAACGAGGCTCACCGGCGACGTTAGGGACCCGGCCTCCTTTCGCGCCGCGATCGAGGGGCGCGACTTTGACGTCGTGGTCAATTTCCTCGCCTACACGGCCGATGACGCACGAGAGGCGGTCGATGCCTTCCGGGGGAGGACGGGCCACTACCTCCACATCAGCACTGCGCAGCTTTACCAAAAGCCTCCGCGGCGCATGCCTTACAGCGAGTCGACGGCACGTCGGAACCCCTTCTCGACCTACGCGCGAAACAAGATAGCGGCAGAGGACGTCCTGACTGAGGCCTACATCTTGGAGTCGTTCCCGGTCACGATCGTTCGGCCGTCTCACACCTACGACGAGGTGAGGCCGCCCCTACCTGGGGACTGGACCGTCGTCGACCGGCTCTCCCGTGGCGCCGAAGTGGTCGTACCGGGCGACGGCACCTCGCTGTGGACCTTGACCCATGCGTCGGACTTCGCGCAGGGGTTGCTCGGGCTGTTCGCCAACCCCAACACTTTCGGCGAGGCGTTCCATATCACCTCAGACGACGTCTACTGCTGGAACGAGATCTACGATCTGATAGCAGCGGCCCTTGGCGTCGAGGCGCGGCTCGTCCACGTGCCGTCAGAGTTCCTGCCGCTCGCCGCCCCCGACTGGAGCGGGTCGGAACAAGTCCTCGCCGACCTTCGCTACAGCGTGCTCCTGGACAACTCGAAAATCCGTCGCTACGTTCCGGGCTTCGCGCCCCAGAGGAGCTTCCACCGAGCTGTCGACGACCTCGTGCATTGGCGCCAGGAGCACCCAACGGAGACCGCGCCCGACCCCGCCATCGATGCGGTCATGGACCGCCTTGTCGGCTGCTATCACGCAGCGGAGGGAGCTTTCCTTGCCGCTGCGCCACTGCCTGGACGGAGCGCGTGACATCGGCAACGGGCACCGCCCCCTCCTGACCGGTCCACTTCCATGGTCAAAGGCCACAGCCACGCCACGGCCCCATCGTCACAGTCGACGACAACGCATCAAGGTGCCGGGTGGCCCGGATCCACCCCTGAGGGGTGCTCGGCCTGGCACAACCACTCCAATCCGGTCACGCGCAACACAATGCGGGCCGACCTATTGGGGGAACGCAGGACCATCGTGGAGCCCGCGGAAAATAATGCCTCGCGGGCCCGGTCTAACACCGCTGCCCCCGAGCAGTCGATGAAGTGCAATTGGGCGAGGTCGACGACCAACCGGTCAGGGCGCTTGGCGACGACCTCAACCAGGCAATCGTCGAGTTCCGGTGCGGTCGTAAGGTCCACTTCGCCGGAGATGGCCACGGTGGCCGTCTTCCTAACCCAGGCCACCTCGACTGAGAACGGGCACTCTTCGAAAATCAACAACCTGTCACCACCTCTCGTTCCGTACGTCAACTGCTCATGGCACCGGCCCCCGTCGGCGTCAAGCAGACAAGGGACGCACCCCTCGGCTCCCGGCTCACCCTGTCCTGACAGCCCCCGAGCCCGGGGCACTGCGCCGTGCCGGGGCCCGGGGGCTTGGCCTATCAAGTCTGTTAGCTGTTGAAGAGATTGAACTCGTCGATGGACCACCAGTAGTTCGAGGGGTTGCCCGAGGTCAGGGCGACCTCGGCGTACTGCGCGGTTTGGGCCGGGAAGCTCACAATCTCGGGTGAGCCGGTCCCCGTGCACGTAGCGACGGTGGTCCAAGCCGTGCCGTTGCTGGAGACCTCTACGTTGTAGCCCCTGGCATAGTCGGTGGTCGAGTTGGGCACATCCATCTCGAGCTCGTCGAAGGTCTGGGCCGAACCTAGGTTGTTACGCCCAGGTGCCAGTGCGTCCGCCGTTGCTTTTCGTCGGTCATCCGTCCTCCTCGGTCGATCCTTCGCCGTTTTCTCCCTCTAGCTATCCCCCGTCTTTATGAGCGGTTGTCGCCCTACTTGTGATGGTTCTGTGAAGGCCGTGGGAAAATGCTGGCCCGAATAAATGGAGCCGGGAGTCGAAAAGGGCCACTGGCTTGGCCGGTGTAGTCGTACTTACTGCCCAGAGCGCGAGCTGCCAGAGTGGTTAGGTACCAGTTCCCTGGGCGGCTTCGTCGGCGGCCTTGCTGGGTGGCCCTCGAAGCACCCGGGCGAAGGCGACGGCCACGGCCCCGCCGGCTATCGGCCCGAGCACGTAGGCCCACCAGTCGCTCCAGTGACCGCCGATGAGGGCTGGGCCCAGGGAGCGAGCCGGGTTCATGGACGCCCCCGAGACCGGCGCCGCCCACAGGCCGGCCAGGATGATGTAGCCGGAGACGGCGAGGGCGGCGTTGGCGCCGATGTTGCGGGCGCCGGAGGCGGTGCCGAGGACCACGCTTACCAGCCCGGCGGTGAGCACGAGCTCGATCAGTGTCGCAGTCGCGGCGCTGGTCCCCGGGCCAGGCTCGGTGGCACCGAGGTGGCCGACGTCACCGAAGGTGGCCCGCAGGAAGCCAGCGGCCAGGAGACTGCCGGCAAGCTGTGCCGCCACGTACCCGGGCACTCGTTTCCAAGGGAAGTTCCTGCGCAGGGCGAACGAGATGGTCACGGCGGGGTTGAGGTGCGCCCCGCTGACCGTGCCCATGAAGTAGATGACCGCCATGACCATGAGCCCGGGGGCGACCACCCGGGCGTCGAGGGGGACCTGCCCGTGGCTGCGGGTATTGACCACCGCTCCTCCTGCGGCCACGAGGACTAAGAAGAACGTGCCCAATGCCTCGGCGAAAAGGCGGCGCCACTCGAAACAAAGGTCGTGGAAGTCTTGGGTCCAGGGCGTCTGTAGCCCGGCCGGTTCTTGGAGGTGGAGGGGCCGGGGCCCGTACCGAGGAAACGGCTGTTGCATGCGGCCCCCGTTCAGCTCAAGCTTGGCTAGCTCGCCCGCCTGGGCACTCCCAGACCGACAGTAGCGGTCCTGTCGAGGCGTCCTGGGTTAGGCGAGGAGTAGCATCCCAGCTTCAAGTAGCGCATGCGGTCAGTGAGAGGAGCGGGTGCACCCTGGTGGCCAGCGAACACTGGAAAGATGAGCCCGAAGCGGAGGACTTCCCAGCCGCCGAGTCGTACCTCTCCTTGCTGGTCGGGGCGGAGGTGGCAGCCAAGCTGGCCAAGGCCCTGCGCAAGGTGCGGTCGCTGGAGCATTATGCGGCGAAGGACATCTTGCGGGCCGCCAACCTGCCGCTGCTCGCTCCGGACGACTCCGAGGTCGCCGCCGATCTCAAAAAGGTAAAGCAAGGGGACAAGCTGTCCCCCGTGCTGTTGGTACAAGGGGTACCCCTTTGGGTCGCCGACGGCTACCACCGCATCTGTGCCAGCTACCACCTGGACGAGAAGACCGAGGTGCCGTGCCGGGTGGTCGCCCGCACGCATTAGGGCCGGAGGCTCGCCAAGCCAGGAAAGGCGCTGCCCCGTCCCTTACGATGCACGCGTGCCAGACCTAACTAAGCGTGGTGGGACCACCCGGCGATCTGCTTGGGACCTGCTCGTCGGAAGGCCGCTGCGGACGAGCGAGACATCCAAGGAGCAGATCACCCCGGTCGAGGGGCTCTCCGCCCTGTCGCTCGACGCCCTGACCTCGGTGGCGTACGGCCCCGAGGCGATCATCGTGGTGCTGGCTATGGCCGGAGCCGGGGCAC
>JBEKNX010000423.1:0-4123 GCA_049522375.1 Acidimicrobiales bacterium
AGGCGTCCACCCCGGGCCCGAAACTGGAAAAAGGACGCCCGCTCCCCACCGTCACCTCCAGGGCGCGCAGCACCCGGCGACGGTTGCCGGCCTCCACCCTCGCCGCCCCCACCGGGTCCAGAACTTCCAGCCGGCGGTGCAGCGCCGACGTGTCCGGTTGCTCGTCCAGTTCGTGCCAGAGGCCCGGCCACCGTCCGGGAACGGAAAAGTCGTCGATGAGGGCATGGAGATAAAGCCCTGTGCCCCCGACGAAAAGCGCCCGCCGGCCCCGGGCCTCGATATCGGCCAGCGCCCGCCGGGCCTCGGCGGTGAAGCGGACCACGTCCCATTCGTCTCCCGGGTCGGCCACGTCGACGAGGTGGTGGACGATGCCGCCCCGCTCCGCCTCGGCCGTTTTTGCCGTCCCGATATCCATTTCCCGGTAAACCTGCATGGAATCCGCGCTCACGATCTCCACGTCGCCGAGCTCCTGGGCGGCCAGGACCGCCAGTGCTGACTTCCCGCACGCCGTGGGACCCACCAGGGCCAACGGCCCGGGTACGCCGGGACCGGGTACGCCGGGACCGGCCGGTCGGCTCAGTTGGCCATCACCGGGATGAGCTCGCGATGGCGAGGCGGGGCCGTGACCCGCTCGAGCCTGGCTTTGAGGAAATGGGGGGCGGCGTGCTCGACGACCGCCTCGACCACCATGCCCGGTCGCAAGCCGCCACCGTCCAGGTGCACGAGCTTGTTCTGCCGGGTGCGACCGGAAAACACAGCGGGACCGCCCTTTTTGGCCGGGCCTTCGACCAGCACTTCCTCGGTGAGGCCCACCCGCGCCTGGTGGCGTCTCAAAGCGCTGCGCTCCACAACCAGGCGCAGACGCTCGAACCGCTCCGCCACCACCTCGGGCGCTACGAAGTCTTGCGTGCGGGCTGCCGCCTCTGTGCCCGGGCGGGGAGAGAATATGAACGTGTAGGCGCTGTCGTACTCGACCTCGGCCGCCACTTCCAGCGTACGCTCGAAATCGGCGTCGTCCTCGCCCGGGAAACCGACGATTATGTCGGTGGTAACGGCCAGATCGGGCACGGCGGCCCGCGCCGCCCGCAGACGCTCCAGGTACCGCTGCGCCGTGTAGCCCCGCCGCATCAGGCCGAGGACCCGGTCGCTGCCCGACTGGAGGGGGAAGTGCAGGTGCGGGCACACGGCCTTCTCGCTGGCCATGGCCTCTATGGTCTCGGGGCGCAAATCCTTGGGGTGCGGGCTGGTAAAGCGGACACGCTCGATCCCTTCCACGTTGGACACCGCCCTCAGCAGGTCGGCGAACAGCGGCCGCGCTCGGGGCGCACCCGCCGCCGCCCACTGCGGGCCGGTCATGTAGGCGTGGGCCCGCCAGTCGTCCGACGCCCGGGCCTTCAAAGCCAGGTCGCGCCCGTAGGAGTTGACGTTCTGGCCCAGCAGGGTGACCTCGACGGTGCCCCGGGCCGCCAGTTGCTCGACCTCGCCGACAACTTCGGAAAACGGACGGCTCATCTCCCGGCCCCGCACGGACGGGACGATGCAAAAGGCGCATTTGTTGTCGCAGCCGACCTGGACCGTGACCCAGGCAGCGAAGGGAAGTTCCCGCCGCACGGGCAGAGCCGACGGGAACTCGTCGACCGGAGTGGCGGCCGATTCCAGGATCTCGACCAATGGGCCCTCGCTCCGGGCCCGATCGAGCAGGGCGGCGGCGTGGCCGCCATTGTGGGTACCGAACACGGCGTCGACCCACGGCGCCCGCTCCAGGACCTTGTCCCGGTCCTTTTGCGCCAGGCAGCCGCCCACGGCGATCTGCAGGCCCGGCCGCTGCTGCTTCAAGGCCCTCAGCTGACCGAGGTTGCCATAGAGCCGGTTGTCGGCGTTTTCCCTAATGCAACAGGTGTTGAAAATTACGACGTCAGCGTCCTCGACGCTTTGTGCCGCGACCATCCCTTCGGATTCGAACAGGCCGGCCAGGCGCTCGGAGTCGTGCTCGTTCATCTGGCAGCCGAAAGTGCGTACCAGGTAGCGGCGGGGCTGGTCCGCGGGCGTCGGCACTGCCTCTTCACGCTCCGGCGAGGTCACCGTTAGAGCCTAATACCGTTGCCTTGAGTGTACATTAGTTGCCGGCACGGCTCAGGCAGCCTCTCCAGCAAGAGAGGCGGTGCCGGTCTTCACCGGTTGTCCTCAGCGACCACTTCGTCGACCGACATGGCGTTGGTGGTGGCCCATTGGGTGACCCGAGCCACCTGTCGGTCGAAGTCCGGCGCTGGTCGGGTGACGAAACTCTGGCGTAGACAACCGTTCGTTGGGTCTTCGTCTTTTCCGCCAGCGGGTCAACGAGGACCAGCCGGCCCACCCTCTGTGCGGGCACGGGCAGTGTTCCCTCCCGGAACCAGGTTCACGCCACCATATTGGAACACACGTTCGCTACCAGCAACTCATTAGGCGGCAGGTGACAGCCCCGGGCGGTACCGAGCCGCACCCGTGCGCGCTGACCATCAACTAAGGCGCGCGCGCCTCCCGCCCGGTCGGCGCCGTATTGCGGAAGAGCTATCATTGGCTGCGTCGCCTCGGTCGAGCGGGTCCCCGCCAGCCTGCTCCCGAGGCGGCGTTGAGCCCGGGCGTTTACGCCCGGGACGGCGTTGGAGGAGGCAACCATGGTCAGCGATCTTGAAGACGCCCGTCGTCGAGAACCGTCCTACGTCCTAGGCGAGCGGGACATGCTCGAAGCGTGGCTCGAGTTCCACCGCACCACCCTTCTTCTCAAATGCGAGGGACTTGATGACGAGGTCCGCAAGAGCCGGCCCGTTGGCACCTCGAAACTCTCCTTGCACGGCCTGGTGCGTCACATGGCCGAGGTGGAGCGCAACTGGTTCCGCCGCGTGCTCCTGCGCCAGTCGGACGCCCCCCGAGTACTTCGCCCCGGGGCCGACTGGGACGGCGATTGGGACTCCGACCTCGATCCCCTGGACCAGGCGGTGTGGGTCGCCGACCTGGCCGCCTGGCAAGGCGAATGCGCGCAAAGCCGCCTGGCGGCCGCCTCCCACGCCCTGGACGAAACGGGCCTGCGCAACGGAGAACCTGTGTCGCTGCGCTGGATTTACGTCCATATGATCGAGGAGTACGCCCGCCATAACGGCCACGCCGACCTGCTCCGGGAAATGGTCGACGGCGCCGTCGGTTGGTAGGGCGCGCTGAGGCGTCCCCCGTGCGCTGTTTCGTAGCGGCCTGGCCCAGCGCCGAGGTCGTGGCCGCACTGGCCTGCCTCCCCCGTCCCGAGAACAAGCGGTTGCGGTGGTCCATCGAGGACCAGTGGCACGTGACCCTTCGCTTTTTCGGCGAGCTCAGCCCCGTCCAGGTCGACGAGGCCGGCGCCGCGCTCACCGAGGTGGCCCAGGGGCTGCCCGGGGACCTCACCGCTCGGGGCGGCCCGGCCACGAGGTTCCTCGGGCCCGGCCTTTTGATCTGGCCCGTTGACGGCCTGGGCCCGGCGGCCGCGCCGGTCGGGCGGGCCACCGCCCATATCGGCCAGCCGGTACCGGACCGGCCATTTATCGGGCACGTGACGATTGCCCGAGGCGCCCGGGGCGCCGACCTCCGCCAGGTCCCCCATCTGCTCAGCTCGCTCAGCGCGTCCTGGCCGGTGAGCTCGTTGGCGCTCGTCCACAGCCAGCTCGGTGCCGGAGGGGCCCGCTACCGGGACATCTACACTTTCCCGCTCGGGCTGCGCCCGCCCGCGGGCCCGCCCGGCCCGTCCCCGGACCAGCCAGGCCCGACCTGAGCCCCGGCTCCGGCCCTGGTCCATGCCCACATCGGCATCCACCACCGAACATACGTTTGCTAGTATTGTGGTTCGAGTTACAGTGATGAAGTTATGGCCCGCCCAGACCGGAAGGCCATAACCGTCACACCCGGCTCGTAGGTTGCTCGCAGCACATCAACTACAGACAGACGACTGAGAGGACGGTCCCAGTGGAACGTGAGAAGGCACTGGAGATGGCCATGGGCCAGATCGAGAAGCAGTTCGGCAAGGGCGCCATCATGCGTATGGGCGAGAACAGCCATATGCAGATCGAGGCCATCTCGACCGGCACGCTTTCCCTGGACCTGGCCCTCGGCATCG
>JBEKNX010000424.1:0-4113 GCA_049522375.1 Acidimicrobiales bacterium
TCACCTGTCAGCAAGCGGACCAAGTTCCCAACGCTTTGCGCTGTAAGCGCGACGACAGAATCGACCGTGTCGTCCCTGCCGGTCCGCCCCAGCAGCTCGCCCGCAGCTCGTCCGAGAACAGGGGTCACGGGGACCTTTTCGACCGCCGCCAGCAGCGAGCGCACTCGAGCGTCGCGTTGCTGGCCGCGAAGGACCTCGGCCAGCATCACCCATCGAGACCGGGACACCCGAGTAGCGTGGGCTCATGAAGCGGCCCAACGGCGGGCGTCGCATCGCGGCTGTGGCTACATCGGTCCTGGTCCTGCTCGTGGCGGCGTGCGGTGGGCACGCCACGCCCGCCGCCACCGGACCGAGGACCACCAGAACGGCCCCGTCCACCACGTCCAAGGTCCCGGCCACGAGCGCTATTACGGCGTCTCCCCGTCACCATGGGAAACGAAAGTCGCGGCTGAAAAAACGGCGGGCGCATGGCGAGCACGCGGCGCGCGCGGGGCATGGGGCGAGAAAGTCGCGGCACAAAGCGGCCCTCGTCGCCCAGGGCCCACCTCTCTGCCCCTTGACGGGCACGCTGGCGCCGGACGGGAAGGTCCCCCAGCGGCCGGCCGTGGCCGTCAAAGTCGAGAACCTGCCCGAGGCCCGGCCCCAGTGGGGCCTCGACAAGGCCGACATCGTCTTCGAAGAGCCCGTCGAGGGCGGGATCACCCGGTTCATAGCCGTCTACCAGTGCCAAACAGCGGCGCGTATAGAGCCGGTGCGCTCAGGCCGCCTGGTCGACCCCCAGATCGTCGAGCCTCTGGGCCGCATCCTGTTCGGCTACTCGGGCGCCATCCAGCCGGCGATCGACGAGATCGACTCGAAGAGGTCGCTCCTTTTCGACGTCGGGGCGGACAGAGCCGGCAGTGCGTACTGGCGAGACCCGACGCGCTACGCCCCCCACAACCTCGTGACCTCCACCGCGGCGCTGTACGCGGCCGCATCGGAGCTGGGCGACCGGAAGGAAAAAGGCCCGACGCCCATCTTCAGCTACGGGCGGCCGGCCCCGGGGGGCACGCCGGCTGCCGTCGTCAACATCTATGACCCGCTGGACGTCACGACCTGGACATGGCATCGCGACACGGGGGTCTATTACCGGTCCTACTCGGACACCGGGCCGGCCGTGCAGGGCGACGGCGTCCAGATAACGGCGTCCAACGTAATTGTCATGCTCGTCCACGAGTGGCCCACCCCTTGGCCCGAGGATGCCACCGGAGCGCTCGAGAACGAGCTCACCCTGAAAGGGAGGGGACCGGCCTGGGTGTTCCGGGACGGCGAACAGTTCTACGGCTACTGGGAACGGCCCTTGCTCGATCACCCGGCGGTCTTTTATGAGACGAACGGCACCAGGATCACTCTCACGCCGGGCGGTACTTGGGAAGAACTTGTGCCCGACGGTTTGCGCATATCCGTCAAGCCCTGACCGGGAAAGCCGGGAAAGGGTGAGGGGCGACCAGTTTCAAGATGAGCGGGCTGGAGATGGTGTTGCCGTAATAGGCGAAATTTCCAGTTAGGACGGCGGGCCCGGGTGGTTACAAGCCCCGCCCGAAAGGCAAGGCCCAAGTCAGGGCCTCTTTCTGCTGGCCGAAAAGCGGGCGCAGGCACAGCTTGGCCGCCCCCGCGGCGCGCTCCAGTTCGGCGCACGCCTCCTCCAGACCGGGCTTGTCGTCAGCGGAGACACTGACATAGCCGGCCAGCTCGAACGAGCCCCGCCCGTCGGCCAGTTCCGTTTCCCGACCTTCCACGGCCTCGGCCTGGCGACGCTGCCGGGCCGTCTCCAGGAAGCCTCCCTGGGCGCGCAGCTGGGCGTCGGCCAGTTGCGCGGTGCGGGAGGACTCGGCGTCGCGCACGGCGCGCTCTGGAGGTACGGGGGCCATGACCACGGAAAAGGAACGCCGGCCCGTCCCCACCAGCAGTGGGCTCAGGAAATCGGGGCCGACGCGGCTGCGGGGCCACTCCGCCACCCAGTAGGTCCGGTGCCAGGACAGGTCGGCGTGCACGTCGGCCCAGTGTTCCTCTACGGCCAGGGGCCAGGGATGGGCGCCGGGGTGGCGGGCGAGGTCGGGCAGCAGGAAGCCCCCTAGAGCGGCGGCGGCGGCGCGCCCGTCGAGGACGCCCTGGCACACCAGGCCCCCGTTGCGCATCTGGGTACGTAGTGCCCGCACCTCGTTGCGCAGGGCGGCTGCACCTTCGCGTCCGGGCCGTCCATGCCGGGAACGGGCACGCACGACCACCACGAGGAGCGTCTCGTGGCGTATGGCCCGAGGGCCGGCCTGCTCGAGCAGCTCCATGTGCCCGGCGTACCCGGGGCTGGCGGGGTGGCCCGCCCGGCGCAAGTGGGCCAGGAGGGCGTGGCCATCGCCGGGCAGAGCGCGCTGGCACCACTGCAAGCGCACCAGCGTGCTGCGCTGGTTGGAGAGGGACTCCAGCACCGCCGCCCACGCCGCCAGTTTGCGCTCCTTGTCGGTGTCGTCGAGGAGGCAGAAGGAACTGCCCTGGGCCCGCATGATGGCCGCCGCCGTGCCCGCCCGCTCGTCGACCAGGGCGCCTATGGCTCCCCCACCGTCCTCCGCCGGGATCTCGCTCAGGAAAAGGCCGGGCACAAACAACCGGGCCGGGAGCCGGCGGACCGGGGCCGGGGCGAGGCCGACTGACCCCGGGACCGGGGCCGTGCTCGACCTCGTCCGCGCCCCGAACGAGCCGGCGATGCCCGACCACCGCAGCGGGGTGCGGCCCGACACGGGGCGGCACAACAGGCCGCCGGTGCCCAAGACGGCGAGCGCACCGGAGCCGCCGGCGATGCCGGGCCACGTCTTGACCAGGGCCAGGGCGACAACGACAGCGGCGCCGAGGACGGCCAGTTGGCCGAAGCCCAGGCCGAGCAGGAGGCCACGGCGCTGGAGGGGCTCAAAACGGTAGTGGGCGCCCTCAGCCATCGGCGGCGCTCACCCGGCTGGCCCCGGCAACGAAGGTGGGGTTGCCGGCCGGCCCCAGGCCCGGGTCGGAACCCGGGTCGGAACCCGGGTCGGAGCCCGCGCCGGGCACCCTGCCGCCGGGCCCGGCGGCGTCGGGGCGGCTTACCTGGTTGAGCAGCTGCCCCGCTCCCCCGCTCACCGTGCCTGAATGGTGGGCGGCCTGGTTGATGATGCCGGCCCGGGTGGCGACGCTCATGGCGGTGTGGGCCGCCCGTTCGGCGGCCCGGAAAGGCTGGCGCGAGACCTCTTGGAGATGGCCGATGGCCGATGCCTCGGCGATGGGGACCAATTTCAATAGCGCTATGGGAGCGAACGCGGCCAGCAGCAAGATGGCCGACCCCGTGACGACCGAACCGGGCCCGGCCTTGGCGCTCGTCAGCGCGTTGGCGCCCAGGCACAGCGCGCCCACTATTACGGGCTTGGCCAGCAGGAGGGCGCCGAGTACCTCGGCCAGGCGTTTGGCCCAGTGGGCGGTGGTCGGCCAGACGAGGCCGGCCAGGGCCAGGGGCATAAAAAACACGGCCAGCTCGATGGCGGCCGAGCGCAGGGCCAGCTCGAGCCAAATGAGAAGGCCGCCGACGATTACGAGCAAGCTAACGACCGCCCCGATCGGCCCGGCGCCTACGGCGTTGGTTATCCCCAAAGTTATGACGTCCAGGAAGTCCTTCTGGAGATGGGGCTCCACCTGGCTTTGGACGAGCTGGGATATGGCGTCGGTCACCGCCAGGCCCCGTTGGGCGACCCAGACAATGGCGTAACCGCACAGCAACGAAGCCGGCAGGCATACGCCCCAGGCCCGGGCCAAACGGCGCATGTCCTGGCGCAGCACCGCCCCGATGGTGGCAGCAAAAAGCAAAGGGGCCACGGCCAGTTCTTCGATCGGGAAAAGCAGGTGCGACACCGATGCGAACCAGTCGCCGGGGTTGAAACCGATGGCCGTGGTGGCAGGCACGACGGCCTTTATCAAGTCGCCGATCAACGACTTGGCCGCGTCAGCCTCCAGGTTTTCCAGGCCCGAGAAAAACAGCGTGCTCAGAGTGCTGGCACTGATCGAGAAGGGGAACGGTAAAAGGTTCATCAGCGCAGGTTCACGCCCTGAGTGAAG
>JBEKNX010000425.1:0-4106 GCA_049522375.1 Acidimicrobiales bacterium
CTCCCCAGCTGGCAAAGACCACCGCCGGCCGGCCCCCCGCCCGGTGAAGGTGCCCGGGCAAGCGAGGACGGGTGGCCGGGCATGCGGTGGCCGGTGGAGGGCCTGGCTGCACCTGCCCCCGCCAGTGCTGCGGCGCGAACATCCCCGCAGGGCGATGGTGGCGGTGACGAGGGCCCGGCGTTCCCGGCGGGTGCCGCTTGGTGGGCTGTCCCGGGTGCCGTGGTGGGTATCGTCCTGGCCGGCTTGGGAGCAAGCATCGGCTACGGCCTCACCAACAGCAAGACGAGCGCGGCCTCCGACCTGCTCGGTGAGGCGGGGCTCTGGGTGGCGATGCTCGGCACCGTGGTCTTCGTCTCACGCCGCTATGGCACGGGCAGCCTGGCCCGCGACTACCACCTGGCCATCAAGGCCAAGGACCTGCTCTGGGGCGCGGTGGCGCTCGGTTGTGCCCTGGTCGTAGTGCAGGGCGTGCTGGGCGTTTTCGCCGGCACCAAGTTCGCCGGCAGCAATGACGAGATCATCACCCAGCAAAAGGGCCATGAACTAGGGCTCGTAACAGTCGCTTTGCTGGTGGCACTCGGGGCGCCCTTCTTCGAGGAGCTTTTCTTCAGGGGCTTCCTGCGCACCACTTTGCGACGTCGCTTCGGCGCTCATGGCGCGATATGGTTGCAGGCGGTCTTTTTCGGGCTGGCTCACTTTGGCGAGTCGGCCACGGCGCTGGGCAATGTATCGGTGGTGCTGGCCATGTTGGGTGTCGGGACCGTGCTCGGGTACACGGCGAAGTTGACGGGACGCCTGGGCGCCGGAATGGTGGCCCACTGCCTGTTCAACCTCTTGGCCGTGGTGCTGGTCCTATGAGGGGGCTCATGCGGTCGCGCCGCGGGCAATCGGCGTCGGCCGGCGCCCGGGCTCCCGCCCAAGAGCCCTCGCCGGCGGTCCCGACCGACGGGAGCCCTCCCGGGGCCGACCAGGCGGGGCCGGAGCTGCACCAGGAAGCCGAGCACCATCACCGCAATGTTCAGGGGGGAGCGGCCCGGGCGGCGGTCTTCGGAGTGAGCGACGGCCTTGTGACCAACGTTTCGTTGATCCTCGGTGTCGCAGGCGCCCAGACGGGGCCCAGTTACGTCCGTCTGGCGGGCTTCGCCGGCCTGCTGGCCGGAGCCTTCTCCATGGCCGCCGGGGAGTACGTGTCCATGTCGGCGCAACGGGAGCTCTTGGGCCGGGAACTGGAAGTCGAGCGTCGTGCCCTGCACCTAGCCCCCGAAGCCGAACGAGACGAACTGGCTCAGATCTACGAGCGTCGCGGCCTCAGCGCCGAGGCAGCCTCGTACCTGGCCGAAATGATGATGAGGACGCCCGAGATGGCTCTCGAGGCGCATGCCCGCGAGGAGATCGGCATCGACCCTTCGGTGATCGCCTCGCCCTACCCGGCCGCGGCTTCTTCCCTGGCCAGCTTCACTGTGGGTGCGGCCGTTCCTCTTGTCCCATGGTTCTTCCTGACCGGCGGCCCGGCAGTAGCCGTTTCGGTGTGCGGTGTGGCCTTGTCGTCCCTGGTGATCGGCTTGCTGCTGGCGCAAGCGACCGGTCGCTCAGCTCTGCGCAGCGCCCTGCGCCAAATCGTGGTCAGTATGCTCGCGGCTGGTGTTACCTACCTGGTCGGAAGGGTTATCGGCGTCAGCGTCGTGCACTGAGCCCGGCCACGACCGGTACCTGCCCACCTCGGGCGGGGGTTGATGGCCTTGAAACGAGGACCATGGCCCTGAAACGACGAACGGTGCCATCGCCTCCGGCCCACGGCGCGGTCGTGGTGGACGCGCTGCGGACGCCGTACGGCCGGCGCGGCGGGGCGCTGTCCGGTTGGCACCCCGTCGACCTTGCCGCTGAACTGCTATCTCAGCTCGTAGGGCGAAATGGGCTCGATGGCACGCTCGTGGACGACGTGGTGCTCGGCTGCACGTCACAGGTTGGAGCTCAGGCCTGCAACGTCGCCCGCAGGGCGGTGCTGGCCGCGGGGTGGCCCGAGAGCGTCCCCGGGGCCACAGTCGACCGTCAGGCGGCGTCTTCGGCTCAGGCCGTCCACTGGGCTGCCCAAGCCGTCATGTCGGGAGCGCAGGATCTTGTGGTCGCGGGGGGCGTTGAGGTGATGACGGCCGTCCCGCTGGGGGCAAACCTGGCGGTGCCCGCGGTGGGAAAGCCCTACGGGCGCCGCCTACAGGAGCGTTACCGGGCGGGCGGAGGACTGTTGCCTCCGGGCCTGGCGGCCGAGGAGGTCGTGCGGCGTTGGTCGTTGCGCCGGGACGAACTCGATGCGTGGGCCTTCGCCAGCCAGACCAGGGCCCGGCGGGCCCAGGTCCACCCACCCGGTCACCTGGTCGGCGTGGCGGCCGGGGCGGCCCCATCGGGCGACGTGGCCGCCGGCCTCCTGGTCCGCGACGAAGCTCTCGCGCCGCCCAACTCGCTAACAGATCTGGCCGCTTTGGCGCCCATCTACGTCGAGGGCGGATCCATCACCGCCGCCAATATGGCGGCGGAGGGAGATGGAGCCGCAGCCTTGTTGATAGCCAGCCCACAGCGGGCCCGCGATCTGGGCCTGGTTGCCCGGGCGAGAGTGGTGTCGTTCGCCGTTGGCGGTGGGGCCCCGGACGTTTGGCCGGTTGCCACCGTTGCGGCCACGTCCGAGGCACTGCGCCGGGCCGGGCTGGCCCCCGGCGACGTGGACCGCTTCGAGGTGCACGAGAGCAGCGCGGCCGCGGTGCTGGCCTGGTTAGCGGGAACGGACGTGCCAGCTGGAAGGGTCAACCCCGAAGGCGGAGCACTGGCCACCACCGCCCCCCTTGGTGCTTGCGGGGCCGGATTGTTTGCGGCGGCCGTAGCCGGCTTGGTGTCGGGGGACGAGCAGTTCGCTCTGGTTTGTATTGCCGGTGAAGGAGGGGTGGCCACGGCATGCGTGCTCGAGCGGGCTTGACCGTCCACAGCTGTGGACAATATTGGGGAGTGTCACACTGCTGTAACTCTGCGTAAACCTGGCCGTCGGCCACGGCGCTTCGACCCCCCCGCTCGGGCGAGCCCGGGGAGCGACCGTTCGCGTGTCGCGCCTGGCGTCCTGGTTTGTTCGGCACGCCGCGGTTGCAAACTTCAGGCTCCCTACTTTCTCCGGGACCAAGGTCCCTATCCGCCCTGCTGGCCGGGCTAATAGGGTCTTTTCAACCGATCCGGAGGGGGTCCCCGCTGTGCACCCTGGTCTGCTGGTTGCTTCTGCTGTCAATTTGAACAGCCCTGGTCGTTACCTGCATTGGTCGATCTTCACCGTCTCGGAAGCCAACCTGGTCCTTATCGCCGTAATGGTAGTGATCTTCGGCGCCGCCCTGCTCGTGCGGTTCCCTCAGCACAAGGGTGAAGGCCAGCCGGCCCGGGCCGGCGACGGTGCGGACGGGACGACCGGGGCGCCGTCCGGCGGCTTGTCGCCGGAGCGCTCCGACCTCGGCGACGACGCCGATGCCTCCATGTGGACCTCGCGGCTGCGCCGGCGGGCCCTGGGGGTGCTGCCACCCGGCAAGCTGCTCCCGGACCGCCAACCCGCTTACGTGGCTTCGTGGATCTACGTGTTCGGCGTGGCCAGCCTGGCCACGCTGGGCATCGCCATCGTTTCCGGCTTCGCGCTGGCCCTGGGCGGCCCCGACTGGTGGCACACCGACGCGGTGGGCCATTTCTTCAACAGCCTGCACCTCTGGAGCGTCGAGGCGTTCATGGCCTTCATGGTCATCCACCTGTGGGGCAAGTTCTGGATGGCGGCGTGGCGGGGCCGGCGGGCCGTGACCTGGGTCACCGGTGTAGTGGCGTTCATGGCCTCGGTCGTCGAGTGCTTCACCGGCTACGTCTCCCAGCAGAACTTCGACTCGCAGTGGATCTCCACCAGCGGCAAGGACGCTTTCAACGCCGTGGGCGTCGGGGCCTTTTTCAACGTGATGAACTTCGGCCAGATGCTGATGTGGCACATCGTGCTGCTCCCGCTCGTCCTCGTCGCCATCGTCGGCGCCCATGTGCTGGCCGTGCGGGTACGAGGGGTGGCCCACCCGCTGCCCGAGCGGCGTGAGCGGGGCCGGGCC
>JBEKNX010000426.1:0-4105 GCA_049522375.1 Acidimicrobiales bacterium
CTCGGCCCCGGTCGTCGCCGTGGCCTGGTGCGTCGCCGTGCCGTCTGCAGTCCGGATCGTGCGCTGGTCAGCCAATTCCAGCCTCTGGAACGTGTAGATGGCCTTACCGAGCGCCAAGAAATGCCGATCGTCCATCGGACGAAGCGTAAGGCGCGCGGGTCGGCTGTCGCCGGGACTGATTTGAGGAGCGGGCCAGAGCCAGAACGAGCGCCAACCGCTCTGGCGTGGGCAGTACGCGTTGTGGCAACATGAACCTGTGGCCGGCACGGGTCATTGTGCCATCGAAGGGCTCCGTCTGAGCGGCGGAGGCTCCGGCCATTTCTGATTGGTGCAGCATTTATGGGTGCGGGAACACCTGTGACGGCGAGCCGTCGCTGGAAAGCCCAGCCCGGTGACACACTTCGTTCCCCCGGAGGAGGGGACCAGTGGGGACGATCGTGCTTCGCCCCTCAAGCCGCTGCGGTTGCGCTGGCCCCCGAAGTTATCAAGGTCGAAACTGGCCCGGGGCTGGCCCGGCATCGCGGTAGTTAGCTTAGTAGCAACCATCCTCAGCTGGCAGCCCTACACGTGGAGGCCGGTGTACGCCAGTTTGGACCCTTCCTGGCAGGCGGGCCTGGCGATGGGGTTCACGCTCCACGTCCAGTGGGGTCCTTCGCTGGTCTTCACCTTCGGCCCTTACGGTTTCACCGACTACATCATCGACTTCTACCACCTAACCGCCTTCATCGCCGTCGTGTTCGGGTTGGCCGTCACTTGGGGGTTGGCGGCGTTGATTATCTCGGCGCTTCGCAACTCCTGGGGGCTGCTGGGTGCCGGCGTGGCAGCCTGGGCGGCTATTGCGATCGCCTCCAGTGTGACGGGGTATTCGGCTATTGCGATCGCCTCCGGTGTGACGGGGTATTCGGACCTAGCGGCTGGCACCGCACTTGCCCTGGCGTTGGCTTCGCTCCGGACCGAGCAGGCCAAGCACCGCCTCGTGCTCCTGTCGCTCCTGGCGGCCCTTGCCGGCTTCCAGCTCCTGGCCAAGTTCAACGACGGGCTGGTGATCCTGGGTCTGGTCATTGTGAGCGTTGCGTTCGCGAGTAACAAGCGCTTGTTGGCGTCGCTCGTTGCCGGTGTGCCCCTCGTCGGAGTGGCTCTAGTCGCGTGGCTAGCAGCGGGCCAGAGCCTCACCAACCTGGCCAGTTACGTGCGGGGCAGCCTGTCGGTCGCCGCCGGCTACAGCTCTGCGATGGGAAGTCCTGGCACGCTGCGAAAAGAGGTGGCTGCCGTCCTCGTGGCGGGTTTGCTCGCAGGCATCTTCGCCCTGGCCCTGCGCCGCAGGCCCCATCGCGAACAGGCTGCCACTGTGATAATGCTCGCGGGCTGGGGCTGGGCGATCCTCAAGGAAGGCTTCGTGCGCGCCGATGGGGATCACGTATCTACTTTCTTCGGGCTTGTCGTCGTCGCCCTTTGCCTAGTTCGCCTCAAGCGCTCTTTGGTAACGTTCCAGGCCGGCGCCATGGTGTTGGCGGCGCTTGTCGCCTGCCTCGCGGCCGGGGGGCTGCCCCGGCAGTTGCACTCTCCCGTTGCCAGCGCCTCTGCGTTTGCCAACGAGTTGGGAGCCACAGTGCTGCCTGGCCACTTTGCCCAGGCCCAGGCGTCTGCTCGCTCTGAGTTCCTCTCCACAGGCGGCGCCCTCCGGCCAGCCACCCTTGCCCTGTTAGAGGGCCACAGCATTGCCGTGGAACCAACGGAGGACTCGGTCGTCTACACCTACCCTCAGCTCCACTGGGACCCCGAGCCCGTCCTGCAAGGCTATAGCGCTTATACAACCTACCTCGACCATCTCGACGCCGCCTTCCTGGCTTCGTCGCGCGCCCCGCAGCGCATCCTTTATCAGGCTGGCTGGGTGATCGAGGACCGCGACCCGTACTTTGACCCCCCCGCCGCCTTGGAGTCCATGTACTGCCACTACATACAAATAGCCGCCCCGGGCTCCTCGCAGGTCCTGGCGCGAGTACCGGACCGCTGCGGCCGGGCCGTCCTAATCGGACGGACAACAGCCCACTTTGGCCAGGCAGTGACCGTTCCACAGGTCCCGGGCAAGATGGTGCTCGCAACCTTCAGCCTCACCACGCCCCTGAAGGCAAAAATCATAAGCCTCTTCCTGAGGTCGCCCCGGGTGGAGGTCCATGTCTGGACCACGTCCCGCCGCTCCGCCACCTATCGTTTTATCCCCGGCACGGCCCAAGACGTCCACGTTCTCTCCGCCCCGGCCTCTCTTGGGTACTCCCCGCTCTTCACGCCCGCGAGCGTGCACCGGATAGACCTGTCCGGCGACGGGTGGCAAGCCGGCGGAGGCGAGGTAGGCGTCACCTTCTATGCGCTGAGCGTCGCCCGCTCGTAGCGCAGCGCCTCCACCCGTCGGCGGCGTCGCAAACCGCAGACGTGGACGGTCTCATTGGCGCCACGCTCGGGAAGGCCGCTGCGGCGCAAACAAGTTCGTCCAGCTCAAACGCGACTAGACGGGCAAGTGCGGGTCGAGTCGAGACGTGCGGAAGTAAAGTACAAGGGAGTGAGCCCAACCCCTAACCTTGAACCACCCTGGGTTTGATGGAGGCTCTGATCTCGCAAGGGAGAGAATGAGCCATGCCTTCATCGTTAAGGAAGTACGACCAGGAGACCAGGGACCGGGCCGTGAGGATGTACCGGGAGCGACGCCGAGACGTCCCTGGCGAGTCGGCGGTGGTGGCTCAGCGCCGGGTCGGTGAGCTCCTGGACGTCAAACCGGCGACGCTGCGGGGCTGGGTGGAGCGGGCCGAGGTGGACTCCGGCACCAGGGCAGGGACGACCACCGAGACGGCCGCTGAGCTGGCCGCTCTACGCCGGGAGAACGCCGAGCTGCGCCGGGCCAACGAGATCCTAAAGACGGCCTCGGCGTTTTTCGCGGCGGCGGAGCTCGACCGCCGACTGCGCTGATCGTCGCTTACATCAACGCCTACAGATCCCGCTTCGGGGTCGAGCCGATCTGCCGGGTGCTCAGCGAGCACGACGTGCCGATCTCCCCGAGCACCTACTACGCCCACCGGGCGCGGCCCGTGTCTGGGGCCGACTGGGACGACGCCCAGGGCGCCAACCCTGTGCTCGACGCCTACCGGGCCAACCGCAGCGTCTACGGCACCCTCAAGCTGTGGGCGGAGATGGCCCGTCGCGGTCATGACATGGGTCGCGACCAGGTAACCAGGCTCATGGCCATCGTCGGCATCGAAGGGGTACGGCGCGGTGAGCACCGCACCGTCACCACGGTGGCCGACCCCAAGGCACCTCGTCACCCGGACCTGGTCAAGCGGGCCTGGGACCTGCCCACCTGCCCGGACCAGCTCTGGGTCGCCGATTTTACGTACGTCTAGACGCTGGTCGGCTTTTGCTACGTCAGCTTCGTGACCGACGTGTACTCCAGGCTCATCCTGGGCTGGAGGGTGAGCATGTCCAAGACCACGCCGTTGGTGGCTTCAGCCTTAGAGCAGGCCCTGTTCGCTCGTCGACGGCACAATTCCCGTTTTACTTCAATGGGTTTGGTCCACCACTCAGATGCCGGCTCACAATATACGTCCATAGTTTTCACCCAGGCGCTGCTCGACGCCGGCATCGCCGGCTCTATCGGCACCGTCGGGGACGCGCTGGACAACGCGCTTATGGAGTCGACCATAGGCCTTTACAAAACCGAGCTCATCTACCGCCACCGGGCCACCTGGGCCGGCCGCAACGAGGTCGAGACCGAGACTGCCAGCTGGGTCCAGTGGTTCAACACCACCCGGCTGCACTCCTCGATCGGCTACCTGCCACCGCTCGAGTACGAACAGCGCTACGGTGAACTCGCAGCCACTGCCCCGACCGGGGAGGTTGCGTAAACCAAGTCTCCATCAAACCCAGGGCGATTCATTTTACTGCCTCCGGAGCGTTCCTCGACTTCGCCCCCGCAAAGCCGATGGGCCGCTTCGTGGCCTGGCAACCGGACCTCGGCTAGCTCGCCAACTTTGAGCGCGCCCCGCCCCGAGGATGGTCGGGCCACTGGCCTTACAGCCTTTCGATCGGTTGCTATGCGACCCAACCTACCTCTGGC
>JBEKNX010000427.1:0-4070 GCA_049522375.1 Acidimicrobiales bacterium
CGGCGGACCGCCTGCTCGCAAGCAAGCCGGCAACGTCGTCGCCGAAACGGTCACTGCCGCCGCGTAAGATGAAATTGGAGCCTGCGTCCGGAGCTATTTACACCACCCGTGAGACGCCACCGCTCCCCCTCGGAGCCGGACGAGCGGACATGATGTACCAATGGCCTACCGCGAGCGCGCGTCGGCGGTGCCTGACGTAGTGCTCTGGCAACGAGACGCCCGTCCCCAGCCGGCCGCTGCCAGGGTCCTCCCCGACGGCTGCATGGACCTCATCTGGGACGGCGCCCGCTTGTTCGTCGCCGGGCCTGACACCCGCGCCCGGCTGCACGCACCCGGCCCGGACGTCAGCTATGTCGGGTTGCGGTTCTCCAGAGGGGCCGGGCCAGGCCTGCTCGGCGTCGCCGCACACGAGGTCCGCGACCAGACACCAGACCTGAGCGACCTCTGGCCGAGCGCCGCAGCCCGAGCGCTTTCCGAGCAGGTCGCGGTCGCGCCCCAGCAGGTGCTGGAGCGGTGGCTGGTGGGCCGGGCAGCCGACCATGGGCCGCCACTGCTCGGAGCGGCGGTATTCGACTTGGCTGCCCAAGGCACACAGGTCGGTGTCATAGCTCACCGGCTCGGCTACAGCGTCCGCCAGCTCCACCGGCGGTGCCTCCCGCTGTTCGGCTACGGCCCGCAGCACCTTGCCCGCGTGCTCCGCCTCGGCCGGGCTGTCGCCGCGGCTTGCACCGGCATGTCCTTGGCGCGTGTGTCGGCAAGGACCGGCTTCGCCGACCAGGCTCACCTCTCCCGGGAGGTGCGCGACCTCGCCGGCACGACGCCGGGCAACCTGCTCCGAGAGCTATCCGGCTAGTCGGGCGAACAGGTCCACCGGGGTCCCGTCGGGGTCGTGCACCACGCTCGGAGTGGCGCTCGCACCGACACTTGGTAGTGCCCTTTGCCACTGACCGGGCGCATGATAATGAGGTCGGTACCTCGCTCTCGACGACGATCGGCGAACTCGGGAACCGTCCGTGGCGGGGAGTACGCGAACGATGTCATGAAGGACCGAGCGTGGCCACACCGGGGAGGAAGTCGTTGTCTGGATCTGGTACCGCCGAAGCAGCAGGGGTGCGAACCGAAATGAGGATCGGGGTCGGCCTCGACCCCTGGCTGGGCTTGAGCTTCGACCAGCTGCGCCAAGCAGCAAGAGAGGCCGCTCGGGTCGGCTACCAGAGCGTGTGGACACCGGCCGGCACGGTCCCCGACGCCTTCCATGTGTGCGCGGCCTGGTTGTCGGACACGCCACTGCCGACGGGGATCTCCGTTGTCCCTGCCGCCAGGCTCTGGCGGCCTTTGGCCCTGGCGATGCAAGCCGCCACCCTGGGACAGCTCTCGGGCGGGCGGTTCACGCTCGGCATCGGCTCTGGCGGCGCCGGCCCGGCCTTCTGGCGGTCGGTCGACCTGCCGGACCGCCCCATCGCGGTCATGCGCGACTACCTCGTCGTCCTACGCCGGCTGCTCGCCGGGGAAACGGTCAGCTACGAGGGCCCTGCGCTGCGGGCCCAGGACGCCACGACCGGCGTGCGGGGCCCTCAGCCAGTCCCGGTGAAGCTCGGCGCGCTCGGCTCCCAGATGCTCCGCCTGGCAGGCGAGGCCTCCGACGGAGCGCTGCTGAACTGGGCCACACCGGCGCGCATTGCACACAGCCGCCGCATGGTGGCACTGGGCGCGCGGCGAGCCGGGCGTAACCCCAAAGAGGTCCCGCTCACCATGTACGTCCGGATCTGCGTCGACGATGATATTGACGCCGCCCGGAGGGCCCTGGGCACCCACGTGCTGCGCTATGCAATGGCGACGCCCGGGGTGCCCCCCAACGCGGGCTACCGCGGGATGTTCAGCGAAATGGGGTTCGACGACGTCCTCTCCGAACTCGAACAACGACGCGAAAAAGGTGAGCCAACAGAAGCGCTCATCGCCGCCGCGCCCGACGAGCTCCTCACCTCGGTCGGCTACTACGGGGCCGCCGAGGGAGCCGCCCGCGCCTACGGTCGTCTCAGCGAAGGCTTGGACGAAACTGTCGTCCGCATCATCACTTTTCGGCCGGGCCTCGAACAGGTAGTCACAGCCATGGAGGCACTCTCGCCCGCCCGCATCCGGGCCGCACGGCATGGCTCGTAGGCGACCCACGGCGAGCTACCGGCCCGGATCGGGGTCGGGCGGCCCAAACAGTGCTCGGGAAGTGGAAACTGAGCCAGTGGGCTCAACCGCCCCACTTCGGCACTTACCGAGCCCACGATAACGGCATCACTGTCGTCGGTACCAGACGTTCTGGAGCGCGACAACCATGCTCCTGACTCGGATTATCGAGCGCTCGTTATGTCGAGGCCGAGCCGTTCGGGCCCTCCCAGCAGTACCTGAACTCGCCACGCAGTGATAGGTCTGGCGTAGCTAGGCGGCACACCTGGAAATGTGGGTCATCTCTTCCGACCGGGCAGTAATAAATCCCTAGGGGCCCGGCTGGTTCGAAACCGAACCGCTCGTAGTACCCGGGGTCGCCGAGCACCATGACGATCGGCCAGCCGGCAACTCTGGCGCGAGCGAGCAGCTCCGCCATCAACGAAGACCCGATGCCCTCGCCTTGGCGCGAGGGCGTCACGCAAAGCGGTGCCACCGCGAGGGCTTCCCTGCCCTCCAGGTCACCGATTGCGCCAAGTGCGTGGCCCACAATTGCGCCGTCATCAACCGCCACCAAGTCGAGGTCCTCGGGTCCGACAGCAAGCGCCCAGGTCCGCATGACAATGTCGACCTCGGCATCGCCGTCTCGCCCATGGCCGCTGAAGGCTGCCCATACCACGGCGAGGACAGCCTTCTTGTCATTGGCACCCTTGGCTCTCACGGTCCAGCTCACGTACCCTAGGCTTGCATGTTGTTCAGCCACGGGCCAGCGAATTGTCTGCTGATGGCATTCCCGACGTGTAGATATGCCGTTCTGGCGCGTTCGGCAGAGCCACCGGTCATGGGATCTAGCAACCACAAGAGCCGGGATAGTAGCGATGCCTCTGACTACTTCAAGCGCCACAGGCGGTGCGTTGCCGGCCAGCCCCGAGCACCCGAAGCCTGGGAGTCCAGTTTCGTGAGGGCCTTAGGGTGTTCTCAGGGGCCGAGGTCCCAGAGCAGCCGGTAATAGCGCGTACGGTCAGGGTCGGCGCCGACACCGTACGCATCCAGGAGGGTTGTTCCCCAGTCAGGACCATAGTTCCATTCTGCGCTCCAGGTAGCGATGGCCAGGTCCGCCCAGCGGTCTGCTGTCCCCATGGCACCCAGGTCGACATGTCCTGAGCACCGCCCGTCGTCGGTAAGCAGCGTGTTGGGGGCGCAGGCGTCGCCGTGGCAGACCACGAGCCTGTCAACCGGTGGAGGCCCTGCGAGAAGGGCAAGTGCCTGCTCGACGGACAGGTCTTTGTGTTCGGTGTGCCAACAAGCCGGGTCCAACGGGCCGGAGGCAGCCCGGCGCCGGGCGTCCGCCACCCGCTGCTCGGCCGACCAGTTGAAGGGGCACCGGTTGGCTGGCAGCAGCTCGTGGAGGGAGCGGAGGCCTTCCCCGATCGCCCTAACTGCCGTCCTCGGCTCGCCCAGCCAGCGCTCGGTGACAGCCGACCGACCGAGTACCGCCGTGGTGACAAGCCAAGCACCGGTTGGATCTTCCCCGGCGTCCAACACTCTGGGGACAGGCGTGAAGGCGACCGCCCATGCCATCCGCTCGGCTTCAGCGTCGAGGTCGATGGCCGTCCCCGCTGGCTGCCACTTGACGAAAAACCGCTCCCCGTCGCCTACTACCTCGAAGGTCAGGCCGCCAAGCTCGTTCTCCCAGGCAAGGCGGGCTGGCCGGCCGCCCGCGAGCCGGACCACGGCCTCTGGGACCTCGACATCGGTCCTCGGATGATACGGCATTACCCTGCTCCTTCCTTAGCCTGCATCCACCGCCCTGTGACCCCTCACGGGGCCTGAGCATCGACCAAAAAGTGCCTCCTACCTGGGAGAATTGGTGTTGCCAAACACCCAACCGAACCCAGGAGCGGAGGCACCTT
>JBEKNX010000428.1:0-4066 GCA_049522375.1 Acidimicrobiales bacterium
GCCACTTCTTCGCCGAGTTCCCGCTCATCCCCGGCCACGAAGTGGTGGGCACGGTGGAGGCCATGGGCGCGGACGTGGAGGGGTTCGCAGCCGGCGAGGCCGTCGCCGTCAACCCGAACATCAATTGCGGGCACTGCGAGTACTGCCGCAGCGGGCGGGCCTTGCTGTGCCCCAACCTGAAAGGGATGGGGACCAACTGGCCGGGGTCGTTCGCCGAGTACCTTACGGTCCCGTACCAGTTCGCCTATTCGGTGGAGGGGATCGACCCCGATGTAGCCGTGTTCACCGAACCGGCGGCCTGTGCCATGCACGGCCTCGAGAGCCTGGATCCTCGCCCGGGCACCACCGCTTTGATCTTCGGCGCTGGCCCCACGGGCCTGCTGCTGGCCCAGCTGCTCGTCCACGGTGGCGCCGCCCATGTAACGGTGGCCGCCCCGACCCGGTTCAAGCTCGAGCGGGCCAAGGCCCTCGGTGTCGACGAGACCGTACTGCTCGACCGCGAGGATCTCGCCGCCACCGTGCGCCGGCTGAAGGAAATTTCCGACGGCGGGTTCGACCTCGTGGTCGAAGCGACGGGTTCCCCGCTGGTCGGCGAACAGTGCGTGCCGCTCACCCGGAACGGTGGCACGGTGCTCGTCTACGGCGTGACCGAGCCGGGCGACCGCGTCAGCTTCAGTCCCTACGACGTGTTCAGACGTGAGATCACGATCAGGGGCTCCTTCGCCGAGATCAACTCTTTCGCGGCGGCGATCCGCGCTCTGCGGTCCGGTCGCGTCCGCACGACGGGGCTCATAACCCATCGGTTCGCGCTCGACGACTACGCACAAGCCCTCAAAACACTGCAAACGGACAAGTCCGCCCACAAAATCGTGGTCACGGTTTAAGGGCAGCCGCCGATGGCTCCCCGAGCTCGCTGACGACCGTGTGCGGCCGCACCACCTCCACCATCCCCCGCGACACCCTCGCCCGGATCCTTGAAATTGACGAGGTCGAAGCGCCTGAGCTGCCGATCAGTTGGAACGTGGCGCCGACCCAGCCCGTCTACACCGTGGCGAAGAGCGCGGGGGGCGCCCGCCGGCTGAGGGCGCTGCGCTGGGGCCTCGTACCGAGCTGGGCAAAGGATCCCCGGGTGGGGAGCAGGCTCATCAACGCCCGCTCTGAGACGCTGGCGAAAAGGCCGGCGTTCCGTTCCCTTGTCCGGGCCCGCCGGGCGCTGGTCCCGGTCTCAGGTTTCTACGAGTGGCGCCGGGCGACGCCGGGCGACCAAGCCGGCAAGCAGCCGTTCTATTTTCATCGCGCCGACGACCGGCCCCTGGTGCTGGCCGGGCTCTGGGATCTCTGGCTCGACGCCGAGAGCCGCCCGCTGCGCACCTGCACGATCATCACCACGGTCGCCAACAGGACCATGGCACCGGTCCATCATCGCATGCCCGTCGTGGTCGCGGCGGACTCCTGGGAAGAGTGGCTCCGTCCCGAGCCCCTGCGCCCGAGCCGCCTGAGCGAGCTGCTGGCCCCGGCCCCCAACGACCTCTTGGACACTTACCCTGTGACCACTGCGGTCAACAAAGCGGGCAATGACGGCCCGGAGCTGGTGCTGCCGATAGAAAAGACGTCCCTGTAGCGTGACGGCCCGCCTAGAGCTGCACATCGACTGGGACCGCGTCCTCGGCGCCAAAAGCCCGATGCTTTTCGGCTATTTCCTGGAGCACTTCCACCGCCAGGTTTACGGCGGCATCTACCAACCCGGCTCGGCGCTGTCGGACCAGTCCGGTCTGCGCACCGACGTGCTGGAGGCCGTCCGCCGTCTGCGCCCGTCGGCCATCCGCTGGCCGGGCGGCTGCTTCGTGTCGAGCTACCACTGGCGCGACGGGGTGGGCCCCTCACGGGCCCGGTCATACGACAAGGCATGGCGCACCGAGGAGCCCAACACGTTCGGTACCGACGAGTTCATAGCTTTTTGCCGGGCGGTCGGGGCCGAACCCTACCTGTGCGGCAACGCCGGCACCGGTTCGCCCGAGGAGATGAGCGACTGGGTCGAGTACTGCAACCTGGCGGGCCAGAGCCGCCACGCCCGGATGCGCATGGACAACGGGCACGTTGACCCGTTCGAAGTCCGTTTGTGGAGCATCGGCAACGAGAACTACGGCGCTTGGGAGATCGGCGCCCACGATGCGGCTGAGTGGGGCCGTTACGTTCGCGAGACCGCCAAAATGATGCGCCGGGTAGACGACCGGGTCACGCTGGCCGCCGCCGCGGCAACCGACCTCGATTGGGACCTGGCCCTGCTGCGGGCAGCCGGTACCGAGCTTGACCTGCTGGCCGTGCACGGCTATGCCGTGCACGGCGACGCCTCCTACCTGCAGACGATGGCGGCTTTCGATCACGCGGAGAAAAAGATCGCCCGCACCGAGCGGCTGCTCGAACTGGCCGGGCTCAGCGAAAGGGTCGGGATCGCTTTCGACGAGTGGAACCCGCGCTTCTGGCACCATCCCGGCCATGCCGCCCGGGCACGACCCGACCAGTCCGAGTGGGATCGCAACGACGACAACGCCACCTACACCATGGCCGACGCCGTGCTGCACGCCTGCTTCCTCAACTCCGCCTTGCGCCACTGCCGCAGCGTTGTCATCACTAACCTCTCGCCTCTGGTAAATACTCGGGGCGCCATCTACGCCCACGACGGCGGCGTCGTGCTGCGGCCGACCTACCACGTGTGCGACCTCTACGCGTCGAGCACCCTCCCCGAGGTCATGGACATCTATGCCCGCGGGCCGGGCTTCCCGGCCGAGACCGAGGACGGCTTACCGGTCGAGGTGCCCTGGGGCGACGCCGTGGCCACCTCGGACCGCCCAGCCGGCCGGACGTCGGTCGCCGTCACCAACCTCCACCCCGAAGAGCCGCTCGAGTGCAATGTCTGGCTCCCCGGCCGGGACCTGGACCGCCAGGCTGCACTGGCCACCCTCAGCGGAGGGGACCTGAGCGCGTTCAACGACGTCGGCCACCCTCGATCGGTCGACGTCACCAATATGGCGGTGAGCTGTGCCGGGGACCGCTGTACAGTGACCCTCCCGCCCCACTCTGTCAACGTGCTCAGCCTGCGGTCGCGCTAAGCCGAGGCCCTGGCGTCCGGCCCGCGGAGAGGGAGCCCCCAGCCGGAACCCCCGGGCCCCCGACGGGGTTGTAGTTGCGTGGCACGACGGACGGACAGGGCCCGGCGCCGGGGCCGGAGGGTAGTGCGGACCGGGGCACCAGTTGCCGTCCTGGTCCTGGCTGCCCTGGTCCTGGCTGTGCTGGTCCTGGCTGCCCTGGTCCTGGCTGTGCCGGTCCTGGCTGCCCCGGTCATGGCGGTGCCGGCGACGGCGGCGGCTCCGGCCCCGGCGGCCGCCTCCTGGGAAGGCGACGGCGAACTCGCCGTCATCTCGGACGGGCGCCTACGACTGTTCGACAATGACGGGCGCTCGTACGTCGTCGCCGGCCCTGGCGCCCCGAGCCAGCCGTCCTGGTCCCCCGATGGCAAGTGGGTGGCCTTCCTGCGCACGCCCGCCCGCCCGCCGCTCGAAGAACCCGTGTCGGCGCTGTGGGCGGCCCGCCCGGACGGGAGCGACGCCCACCGCGTCAGCCCTCCCGGCGCCGATGTGACCCAGTTCGACTGGGGCCCGGCGGCGGCGGGAGACGGCGAGGCCCTGGCCTTTTCGACCGTCTCCGTACCCTCGTACACGTCCGGGGCCATCTACCTGGCGACCGGCTCCGCCCCGGCCCGGAGGTTTGCCACGTACTCCGGCTTGATCGATTTCAGCTGGGCTCCCTCAGGGCAGGCCCTGGCCGTCAGCTACCGCACGAGCCCCGAGCCGGACCAGCCCCAGGCCGGAAAGGGCTTCCTCGAGGTCTCCCCCCTTGACGGCCGGGCCGGCCGCACCGTGTACACCCTGGCGGACAACGGTTACGTCGAGCTGGCGGGCTGGTGGCCCGACGGGAGAGGGCTGTTGTTCTGGAGCGACCCCGCCGGTTCGGCCAGCATCGCCGCCGACGGCTTGGACCTCGACAGCCTCGAGCTTTCCACCTTGGA
>JBEKNX010000429.1:0-4024 GCA_049522375.1 Acidimicrobiales bacterium
GACCTTCTGCCGCCCGATCGAGGCGTTCCGGGCCGAGGAGCAACCCCTGTTGGCGCCTGTGCCGGCATCTGGGTTCGACATCCCCAGCTGGTCCAAGCCGAAGGTCCACCGCGACTTCCACTTATTGACTGAACTACTCCCTGGATATCCCCACCTCATGGCCTAGTTGTCCCCAGGGAGGGCGTGCTAAAGATCCTCGCTCATGGACTATGAACGAGAGCTCGCGACCGACCGCGCGACGCTTGCCGTGCCGCTGGTGGGGCGGGTGGATGCGACCGGGCAGGAGTGGAACCCCTATCGCCTTCTCGACGCCAACGGCGAGCCAGTCGAGCCCGTCGCGGCGTGGCTCGAGGAGCTGCAGGCCTGTGGGCGGGCGTCGGCGACGCTGCGTTCGTACTCGATGGACCTGCTGCGGTGGTTTCGCTTCCTCTGGGCCGCCGGGGTGCCTTGGGACGAGGCGAGCCGAGATGAAGCGCGCGACTTCGCCCGCTTCCTGCAGGTGTCGGGCAAGCCGCCGCGGCCCCACTGGCGCCACAAAGGTGAGCCGCCGCAGCCAGCGAAGAAGGCCGGAAGTGCCGGGGCCTACGCGCCCTCGGTGCGGGCCCATGCCGAGACCGTGCTTCGGGCCTTCTACGCGTTCCATCTTGAGGAGGGCAGGGGTCCTGCGCTAAATCCCTTCCCTTTGCAGCGATCCCGGCGCCGTGGCCGCGCTCGAGCGCACCACAACCCGATGGAGCCCTACCGCGGCGAGCGGACCGGGCTCTACCGTCCCAAGCTCGCGACCAGGGTTCCCCGCTCGGTTCCCGACGAAGAGTTCAACGAGATCTTCGCTCGCCTGCCCTCCAACAGGGACCGCGCCCTCGTCGCCTTCTACGTGTCGACCGGCGCCCGGGCCTCTGAGCTGCTGTCGGTCACCCAGGGCAGTGTCGATCCCGGCCGCCAGCTGATAACCGTGGTGCGCAAGGGCAGCGGCGCGCGCCAGGAGCTGCCCGCCTCCACCGACGCCTTTGTGTGGCTGCGGCTCTACCAGCTCGAGATGCAGGGGCTGATTCCGGGGGGACGCCGCCAGCCGCTGTGGTGGACGCTGCGCCGACCGCTGCGGCCGCTGACCTACCACGCGGTGCACCGCATGTTCGAGCGTGTGAACCGAAGTGCCGGCACCTCGGCGACGCTGCACTCGCTTCGTCACACCGCCGCCTACCGCATGGCCGAGGATCCCTCTCTGCCGCTCACCGATGTCCAGTACGTGCTCGGACATGCCCAGCTGTCGACGACCCAGATCTATCTGACGCCGCGCAAGGAGGAGGTGATCCGAAGGCTGCTCGCCCACCACGCCGAGCAGAACCGGCGTGCGGCGGAGCGCAAGGCCGCGACCCCTCCGCTCAGCTACAACCCCGAGACACTCGAGGTGCTCTTCGGCGCCAGCCCCCGGTGAGCGCCTCAAGCGAAACCACAGTCGCTGGCTGCTTTTTGCCAAGGCAAGTTCCGGCGTGTTGGCCGGCTGGCGAGCGTCGGCGCGCCGAGATCGTGGAGCTGGCGGGCTCATGGTGGTCCGGCCTCGGCCCGAAAGACCGCGCTGCCCGCCGGCGAGGACTCGAGCTGCTGCTCGACTGGCTGGAGGAACACCCGGGCCAGCGCTGGCAGGAGCGCTGGTTCTCAAGTGGGGCGGACAGCGCCGGGGCGACTTGGGATGAGCTGCCGGCTACATGGCTGGAGAAGAGCGGAAAGGCACGGTGGCGCCTGGAGACGATGACGAGCGCGGTCGCCCTCCTGGTCGGCGCCGATGTCCTGCGCCCCTCGCTTCGCTGGATCCTGATCGGTGGCAAGAAGCGCAAGTTGGCCCGGCACCTTCTTGCCGGGCGCGACCCGGATGGCTTCAGGCGACTGCAGCTGGCGTGTGAGGCAGATCCGGCGCTCGCGCCGACAGTGCCCGAGCACATTGCCTTCCGCTGCGCCATGATCATGGCCGCCAAAGGCGGGACTCTCTCCGACATCGTCGTCGGCGACCTGTTGGAGATCCTCGACGCAGAGGCCGCCGTGCGGGGCCGGGTGCCTTACGGGGCGGCAACCTTGAGGGTGCTTCGCAGCGTCGGCGTGTTCAGCCCCGACGTCCCAAGCCTTCGAGAACTGCTCAGCGAGGGGCAGCGCAGCGTCGAGGAGCTGGTCGACCGCTACCAGATCACCAATGCGGCGGTGCGCTACCTGCTCGTCGCCTACCTGAAGGAGCGCCAACCGGCTCTCGACTACACAAGCTTGCGGAACCTCTGCTACGTGCTGGCCCGTTGCTTCTGGGTCGACATCGAGGCGCATCAGCCCGGCATCGACACCCTCGCCCTGCCCCGTGGGGTCGCAAGCGCCTGGAAGCAGCGCCTTCGGACCCGGACCACGATCATGAGGACATCGGCCGGCGAGGCCGTCGAAGTTTCGGTGGAACGACTCAGCTACCTCGACGTCCTCGCCGCCGTCCGGGCGTTCTACTTGGATCTGTCCGAATGGGCCCTCGAAGAACCGAACCGCTGGGGATGCTGGGCGGCTCCCTGCCCGATCCGGCCTGAGGAGCTCAGTCGGACAAAGGCCGTGCGCCGACGAAAGGCCCGCATGGACGCCAGAACCAGGGAGCGTCTTCCCGCGCTGCCGATGCTCGTGCCCGCCGCCTCCCGGTGGCGCAGGGAGGCTGCTTCGTTGCTCGAGGCCGGCTGCCAGGTGTCACCGGGCGAGCAGTTCAGCGCGGCGGAACAGACCCTGGTTCGCAGCAGTCGACCGCACGGCGTGCCGGGGAACGTCTGGGCAGATGATCCTGCAACCGGCAATCGGCGCCTGTTGAACCGGGAGGAGAAGCACGCCTTTTGGGCCTGGGCGGTGATCGAGGTGTTGCGCCTTACCGGGATGCGGGTCGAGGAGCTGCTCGAGCTCAGCCACTACTCGTTGGTCCAATACCGGCTGCCGGCAAGCGGCGAGTTGGTTCCGCTCCTTCAGATAGCGCCGTCGAAGACCGACGCCGAGCGCCTGCTGGCGGTGAGCCCCGAGCTCGCCGATGTCTTGAGCACGATCATCTATAGGGTCCGCGGCCCGGAGCAGACCGTGCCGCTCGTGCGTGCCCGCGACTACCACGAGCACGTCTGGCTCCCGCCGGCGCCGCTGCTCTTCCAGCATCGCCTCGGAGCCGAACACCACGCCTTCAGCATCGGCATGGTGAGCAGCCTCTTGGACGAAGCCTTGTCGCGCACCGGACTGACCGACCAATCCGGCTCTCCGCTGCGGTGCACGCCGCACGACTTCAGACGGATGTTCATAACCGACGCGGTGATGAACGGCCTCCCTCCCCACATCGCCCAGGTCATCGCCGGGCATCGGGACCTCAAGGTAACGATGGGCTATAAGGCCGTCTACCCCGAAGAAGCGATCCAAGCCCACCTCGCCTTCCTGGCCCGTCGGCGGTCGCTGCGTCCGAGCGAGGAGTACCGCACGCCGACCGAAGAGGAGTGGCAGGAGTTCCTGGGCCACTTCGAGCGCCGCAAGGTCTCCGTCGGGACATGCGCCAGGGCCTTCGGCACCCCATGCATCCACGAGCACGCCTGTGTTCGTTGCTCGATGCTCTGGCCCGATCCTGCGCAGCGAGACCGGCTCGTCGAGATCCGCGACAACCTCGTTGCCCGCATCGAAGAAGCAGAGCGAGAGGGATGGCTCGGCGAGGTCGAGGGCCTGCAGGTGAGTCTCGCCGGCGCCGAGGACAAGCTCGCCCAGATCGACCGACAGATGGGGTCGCTATCAATCGAGCTCAGACAAAAGCCCGAGGTTCAGCGCCAAAAGGTCGGACTTCCCTGATCCATCGCGCCTCTCCCGCCGATCACGAGCGTCCGGAGGTCAATCCGCTCCGCGCGCGGCTCACGTAGTTCAGAGAACACTGCGAGGTCGACCGCGCCATCTACTCGGTGCCCCATGGCCTTATCGGCCGACGTCTAAAGGCGAGAAGCGACTCGAAGCTCGTCAAGTTCTACCTCCACGGCGAGCTCGTGAAGGTGCA
>JBEKNX010000430.1:0-4022 GCA_049522375.1 Acidimicrobiales bacterium
GCCCGAACCGCCCGACGCCAGTCATCACGAGCGATGGGCGGGCCCACCGCCCACCCGACCGAGTGCAGCCGTTCCAGCGCCCTGCGAGCTTGCGCTCCGACTAGTTCGTCCACCCCGCGTGACCCCTTGTTAGCACCCTGTTAGCAACGTTGCCCTGATGAAGGGCTTGGCCACCGGGTTTGCACTAGGCACACCCCCTCTGACCTGCCCATATCTGGCGCGCTCGGAGGGATTTGAACCCCCAACCTTCTGATCCGTAGTCAGACGCTCTAGTCCATTGAGCTACGAGCGCAACATGTGTTGACCTGCGCTTTTACACTACCAGCGGGAGCTTCGGGCCCTCCAACGCGGGCACTTTGCAAACCGTTTGCAAACATGCCTTCCACCGAGGTTTGCAGTGCACTCCGATGAGGTCACCAGATCCCGAAACCGTGCTGGTCATGTAACAACGCACCCAGGGAGTCTAGGTGATCCTCGGCCGGCGTCACCGGCCGACCGCCGGGGGGAGGACAAGGCCGGCCGTCAGCTCGGCGGCATCCCGGTCGAGTTCCTCGACCACGTGGTTGTAGATGTCCTCGGTCACCGGCACGGAGCTATGCCCCAGGCGCCGTCACATCACCAACAGGGAGACGCTGGCGCGCAAGCCGGTCGTGGCGTGGCCCTGACGGAGCGCGTGAAAGGCGATGGGGGGCAGGCCCGCTCTTTTCGTGGCCGCTCCGAACGCCCACGTCAAGTACTCAGGGTGGTACCCCGTGCCATCCTCTCGGGTGAAGACGAACCTGCTATCCACAGGCGATCCCGGGCTGGTGCCACCTCCCGACCGCCGGGGGAGAACGAGCCAGCGGTCCACACAGGCGGTCCCACCTAACCGATGATGTGTGCCCGGTATATACAGGTGCCCCGGCCTGCACCTACCAAGTACGGGCTAGTTACTGGCCCACCTCATTGGCAGCCAACTTCGCACCCAGCTTGAACGCCTCCTCGTTCAGCGGGACCAGGGCGCTTCTCGTCTTGAGCGCCGCCCGGACCGCCGTAAGGAACGTCTCCTCCGAGAAGACCCTTGTCGACCCCTGCAGCGCGCCGAGGGCGATGACGTTCTTTACCAACGGCGCGCCGAGATCCTTGGCCGAGCTTGCCAAAGGCACTCCCACCGTCCTGACGCCAGCCGCGAGGTTGCCGGGGAGGGCCCTGATGACAGAGTTGTCGTAGACGATCGTCCCGCCGGCCCGCACGCTCGGGCCGAACCGCATGAGGCTGGGAGCGTTGAACGCCACGAGCACATGGGGCTGGGGGGCGGCTGGTGACAGCACCTCGTGCCTGGCGACATGGACGTCCGCATACGAGGTGCCGCCCCGGGACTCGGGACCGTAGCTCGGGATGAGCGTCGAATCGTACCCCTCGTTGATGGCGCAGCGGGTGATGATCATCGCCGCCGTCTGAGCGCCGTCTCCCCCCGACCCGGCCAGCTTGAAGCTGACGTCCTCGGGGTCGAGGTGCGTCGGGAAACAATGAGTAAAGCGGGCTTCATGCCCATCCGTTGCCCCCAGGGCCCTCAAGGTCTTCTCGGGATCGAACGTTGCAGTCGGAATGGGGGGAAAGGAGGCTCCGTCGGTGACGTCCTTTTTCACCCCGAGAGGGAAGACCGGCACCATGTTGTCCCTTACCCAGTCCTCGCTGGCTTCGGGGTTGAGCCCAAGATGGACAGGGCACTCGGAGAGCACCTCGATGAAGGCGAAGCCGGTCCCCGTGACCTGTAGTTCGAGCGCCTTTTTGATGGCGCGCCTGGTGTGGGCCCGCCGTCTGTTGTCGTACAAGGCGACCCGCTCCACATACACAGGCCCGTCGAGGCCCGAGATCAACTCCGCCATCTTCATAGGCTGGCCGGCCCCAAGTGCCCGGCCCTGGGGAGTCGTTGTCGTCCGCTGGCCCATAAGCGTCGTAGGAGCCATTTGCCCGCCAGTCATCCCGTACACGGCATTGTTTATGAAGATGACGGTGATCGGGATCCCCAGCTGCGCTGTGCTCACGATCTCGGCTAGCCCGATCGACGCCAGATCCCCGTCTCCCTGGTAGGCGATCACAATCGAGGCCGGGTTGGCGGTCTTGTGGCCGATCGCCACCGCAGGAGCTCGTCCGTGTGCAGCCTGTGAGTTGCCGACATCAAAGTAGTAGTACATGAACACCGCGCAGCCGACGGGCGAGATCAGCACGGTACGGTCTTGGACTCCGAGCTCGTCGATGGCGTCAGCCAGGTATTTCTGGACCAGCCCGTGCCCACACCCGGGGCAGTAGGTCGTCGAGTGGGCGTTGGTTCCCTCGCCGTGGGCATGGCGCTCGAACGAGCTGTAGAAGACCGAGGTTGACATCAGGACAGCTCCTTCAGTCCCAGCACGTGCTCCACGATCTCGCCCTGGGAGGGAAGGATCCCACCCATGCGGCGGACGTGGCTGATCGGCGGCGGCGCGTAGACGTCGGCGTGACTTAGGGCCAGCCTCATTTCATCTTCCAGCTGGCCACTGCTCGCCTCCACCACGACCAGGTGCCTAACCCGGTCGAGCAGGCTGCAGAGGCCGTCGATGGGAAATGGCCATAGCGTGATGGGTCGCAGGAGGCCCACTTTCAGCCCCTTGTCCCGCAGCTCTTGTATGGCGCCTTTGGCTAGTTGTGAGGGTGTGTTGCACGCCACGAGAACGATGTCGGCGTCGTCGCACCGGTAGAGATCGGCGCGCTGCTCGGCGGCGGCGATCTGCTCGTACTTCTCGTTGAGATGGATGTTGTGTTGCTCGAGCTCGTCGAGTTCCAGCCTGATCGAGCAGATCAAGTTGCCCCGGTGCGAGCGGTCGCCGTAGACGGCCCACTCGGGAACCCCTGGTTTGACCATATGGCGTGGCAGTCGCACCTTCCCCGTCATCTGGCCGAGATAGCCGTCGCCCAGGATCACCACAGGGTTCCGGTACTTGAAGGCGAGCTCGAACGAGAGCATGGCGAGATCGAGCATCTCCTGCGGAGTGGCCGGGGTCAGCACGATGGCGTGGGTGTTGCCGTGGCCGAGCCCTCGGCAGACGAGCTTGATATCGGCCTGTTCGGGCCCGACGTTACCCAGCCCGGGCCCGCCCCGCATGATGTTCACGAACACCGCCGGGACCTCTGCGCCGATCATGTAGGAGATCCCCTCCAGCATCAGGCTGAAACCCGGGGAGCTCGTGAACGTCATGCAGCGCGTCCCGGCACCGCCGGCGCCGTACATCATGTTTACAGTGGCGACTTCGCTTACAGCCTGGAGGAAGATGCCGTCCAGCTCGGGCAGCACCCGGGCCATCAGTTCGGCACCTTCTGTGGACGGGGTGATCGGGTAGCCGAAGACGTGGCGGCAGCCCGCCAAGAGCGCACCGATGGCCACGGCATACGTCCCCTTGACCGGGAGCGGCTCCCGCTGGGGGAGGGGAACGATGGTGTCCGGCCGGGGCTCTGGCCGGCAAAGGTCAAAAGGTCCCGGGGCCTGCGACAAGCCGGGGTCGATGGGCCCCAAGGCCTTGTCGCCTTCCAAGTGGAGACCATGGGGCTCCGGGCAGGCATCGATGCAGAGAGCACAGCCGTTGCAGTCCGTGAGGTCCAGGACCGTCGGGACGAGCCCCGTCTCCGGGTTGATCTCGGTACCGAAGGCGAAGCAGTTCTTGACGCAAGAACCGATGCACCTGCCGCAGCCCTTGCAGTAAACCGGTACGACGAAAGGCTTGGGTCGTCCGGCCAGCCTGGTCATGGCACGACCTCCTGCAATGATGTCATCCTCATCCTACTTCGACGTTCCAACAGCTGGGGACCTGCCACCTAGGTCTTTCAGCCGGTCATCGGAGTGCCGAAGGGCCCTTTTTGCGTAGCGGCCCAAGGAGTGACCTTGGGCCTTACCGACCGGCTAGGCGGTGCAGGAAACTGACGCGGTGGACAACCTGCGCGGTGCGGCAAGCTCCGACGGCGGGACCGACTACCTTGACGACGACCTTCGAGACAGGTTGAGCGCGGTC
>JBEKNX010000431.1:0-4017 GCA_049522375.1 Acidimicrobiales bacterium
GCCGCCGCCGCCAAGCTCGCGAAGGAAATCGGGTTCCCCTCCGTGCTCAAGCTCTATTCCGAGACCATCACCCACAAGACCGATGTCGGCGGCGTCCAGTTGAACCTCAAGGACGAAGCCGACGTGCGCCGGGCCTTTAACGACATCAAGAAGGCCGTCACCGAGAAGAAGGGCGCCCAACACTTCCAGGGCGTCACGGTCCAGAAGATGATCAAGCTGGCAGACGGCTACGAAATCATCCTCGGCAGCAGCATTGACCCGCAGTTTGGACCGGTGCTCCTCTTCGGCATGGGTGGCCAGCTCGTCGAGGTGTTCAAGGACAAAGCCCTCTCCCTGCCGCCACTCAACACCACGTTGGCTCGGCGCATGATGGAGCGCACCAAAATTTACCACGCCCTCAAAGGCGTGCGTGGCCGCAAGCCGGTGGACCTCGCCGCCCTCGAAAAGCTCATGGTCGGCTTCAGCCAACTCGTCGCCGAACAGCGCTGGATCAAGGAAATCGACATCAACCCGCTCTTTGCGTCCGGCGACGACCTCGTCGCCCTCGACGCCCGCGTCATCCTGCACGACCCCAAGACCACCGAAGACCAGTTGCCCAAGCTGGCCATCCGCCCCTATCCGACCCAATATATCGGCGCCTGGAAGATGAAGGACGGCAAGAAAGTGACCATTCGCCCCATCCGTCCCGAGGACGAGCCGCTCGTGGTCAGCTTCCACGAGGGCCTTTCCGAGCGGAGCGTCTATCTCCGTTACTTCAGCCCGCTCAAACTCCAGCAGCGCGTCGCCCACACTCGCCTCGTCCGCATCTGCTTCAACGACTACGACCGCGAGATCGCCCTTATCGCCGAGCTTAAGGACGGCGACGGGAAAACTCAGATCATCGGCATCGCCCGCCTCAGCAAGCTGCACAGCACCAACGCCGGCGAGTTCGCCGTCGTGGTGACCGACCAATGGCAGCGCAAGGGGCTGGGCACTGAGCTGGCCAAGCGCCTGGTCCAGATCGCCAAAAACGAGAAGCTGGGCCGCTTGGTCGCCTACACCTTGCGCGAAAACAAGGACATGCAGCACATGTGCAAGAAAGTCGGCTTCCAGGTCCGCACCCCCGTCGGCGAATCCGAATGCATCATTGAGATGGAACTGTAGAGCGCGGTGGTAGGGCGCGCACTCCGTGCGCGCCGCGGCTCGCAGGGGACTGCAAGCCATGCCTTGCAAGGCGGTGATCACCTCATCGAGCTTGCCGACCGTCCCCTGCCTCTCCAGCAAAGTAGGCGGGTTGAAGACCGCTGGTTATCCAGAATTCTATTCGTTGTCATATTCCCGCTGGCGCGAGGTGTATTCTTCGAGGTATGTCTTAAGGTCATCCTCACCAATGAGTCCGTAGTATTCCTCGGGGGAAAATGTCGTTGTCCGTGTGTACTGGCCACCAAGGTTTGCAGCATCCAGCTCTGGGTAGCCCTGTAGCTTCAGACCGCATGCGGAACAGGAGAAACTGTTGGGCGAGACGGGCCGCCGAACGACGATTTCGTCATCTTCGTGGGTTACGTTTTCCTTCCCAAAAGCGGTTCCCTCGATCGTGGCGATGCATTGGCAACCTGGGCAAGTGACGCAATGCTGGCGTTGGGTGGCGAGTTGCCGTCCGAGTTCCTCTGCTTTCCTCTTCGCGGCTTCCTGTTCCTCTGGTGGCTTGTCTTGGAAAACCTTTCGATGGGCGGCTATAGAGCTCGCTACGCGTTGCCTCACGTCGTTCTGGTTCCCCAGTAGCGTACTGGTGGCCGCTTTCGCCTCGTCTTCGCCAAACAAGGTCACCAGGGATTCTCCCATCGCACCGGACAGTGATCGGCAGGCGTGGTAGAATCCCGCCAGCCACTGGCGGGGTGGGTACTCCTCAAATGCGGCTGCGCCAGAGTGGAGTTCTTCATTGCGACGGTTAATTAGAGCTAGGGACACCTTATAATCATCCTCGGTAAACTCGGGGAACAGGGTGCGGCACAAGCTCAGTACCTGGGCGGCCCCGATTGATTTCCGGGAGGTCCGTTCGGAGCCGCGGTTCAGGGCATGAAGCAAATATTTGTGCTCGACATCGGGCTCTGCAAGCAGGGTTGGGCTGATGGAAGCCAGCGCGGCGCGCGCCAGGAGCTCGAGTCCGAGGGAGCACCAAAGGCCGAAAGCAGGGCTGTCACGAGCCTCACCGAAGGCGCGCTCGAAGAATAATCTGGCCTTGGCCCAAAGCGGATCGCGTTCCCAGCTCATAAAGTTTATATAACGTACAGCCGTTCGATGATGCGAGTACCCTCCCCGGGTGGTTCGGGCCCTCTGCCATGGAGCACGTTCCAGTTCGAGAGGACAACGGCTCTGTCGCTGGACCAGTTAATGCAGTCCCCACGCCCGCCGCCGACCAAAGGTCGAAGGATTGTATCGACCTCCACAGCGGCGGCGTTGGCTGGAAACATGCAGTCTCCATCGTACCGCCAACCTACCGAATGCCCATGGCGGAATCTCAGTGAACAGTAGAATTTCCTCAACTTCTCGGATGTCTTCCCGACGAGCCACACCGACTTCTCGACAAGCGCGGAGAATCCTGTGCCGCACTCACGAATAAGGCGAGAGAAGCTCATCACTGTGGTCGGTCTTCGAGTGTCACCGCGAGCCCGAAGAATCACGTATCGAACGGGTAGCGGCCAAAAGACTGTGTCGGTGTGTAGTGGAAACGGGCCAGTGCCGTAGAGAGAGCTTTGACTGCCGAGTGGCGCTTGGGATACGGGTGTGACCCGTATCTCCTTTATCATCTCGCCGTTTGGGCTTGGCACTGGACAACCAAGGGCTCTCCCTAACCCCAGGAGCTCCTCGGGGGACGAGACGCCCACAACGGTCGTCCACCCACGTGCTTCTAGTTCAGCGAGGTTCAACATAATGCCCCGGATGCTCTGCCGGATATCATTCACATGGAAAGAATTCCATGACAACCGGATAATAACCGAGAAACGTGGAGTTCATTCCGGGTTTCGTTAGCACCGGGGCTGAACTTATACGACAGGGGTGCCAGGAGTCAAGAGGGGGGCAAAGACAGGTTGGCGCGTCGGGTGCGGGGGGCCGTGCGGCGCTCTTGTCCTCGCGAACGGCATTACCTCATGTTGAGGCCCTTCCTCTGGTCCCACAGCCTCCCTTTCCACTGCCGTCAAAACTGCCATCCACGCAACGCCCCAACGCCTGTGCGCTCCATGAGAATCAGCTTCTCTGGAGCGTGATGCCACGGTGGTGCCAGGGCAGCACTACGGCTGTACTATGGGGGTAGTCCGTAAAATATCCGTAGGTGTTCCGAAGGTGTTCCGTAGGAGTTGCCCTTTTTTCGGCGGATGCAGCCAGCCCGGTGGCGAGCAACCGCCCCTGCGGCCCGGTATCCAGAGGCACCGCGCCGTAGTCCACCGCCGAACCCTATCACAGACGCTCTGTGTGCAAGAAAGGTGCCACGGGCCGGGGCTGCGGGAGTCGGGATAACGAAGACCCGCTTCGTGAAACGCTTTGGTTCTGCCGGGCTAATGAAGTTCCAGTGGCGCAAAATAGGGTGAGGTTTTGCCAAAGCCGGGGAAGTCTCCTGCCCCGCCTCCCGGCACAGTGGAGCGTGGCTGGATGAGGACTCGCAATCCATGGCGGGAGACGCGCGCGCAAAACAAACACTTGCCGCGAGGGCCGCGAGGTCTATAACGATTTAGCGCTTGAGCAAAATGAACAAAACCTACACGACAATTGACGGCAATGAAGCGGTGGCCTACGTGGCCTACCGGTGCAACGAAGTGATGGGCATTTATCCCATCACCCCCTCCTCGAACATGGGCGAATGGTGCGACCAATGGGCCTCCGAAGGGGTCAAGAACCTCTGGGGCACCATCCCCTCCGTGGTGGAGATGCAGAGCGAAGGGGGAGCCGCCGGCGCGGTGCACGGGGCGCTCCAGACCGGCGCGCTGACCTGCACGTTCACGGCCTCCCAGGGCCTGCTGCTCAAAGTGCCCAATATGTTGA
>JBEKNX010000432.1:0-4884 GCA_049522375.1 Acidimicrobiales bacterium
ACGGCTGGCGCGCGACGGCGCCACCGTCACCTTCGGCTACCGCGCCGATCACCGCGCCGCCGAGGAGGTTGTCGCTGGCGTGACGGCGGCCGGCGGCGGGGCAACGGCCGTCCAGGCGGACTTGGCCGAGCCGGGCGCCGCCGCGCGACTGTGGGACGCCGCCGAGGCGTTCGCCGGGTCCGTCGACATTCTCGTCAACAACGCCGCCATCGGCGTCATAGGGACATTCGCCGAGCTGTCCGACGAGGACTATGAGCGGGTTATGCAGGTCAACCTGCGCACGGTCTTCGACGCCCTGCGGGAGGCGGCCCGGCGCATGCCCGACGGCGGCAGGATCGTCAACGTATCCACCCTCAACACTGTCTTGCCCTCGCGGGCCTCTCGCTGTACGTCGCCAGCAAGGGTGCCGTCGAGCAGCTCACGGTGATCGCCGCCCACGAGCTCGGCGGGCGGGGCATCACCGTCAACACCGTCTCGCCCGGAGCGACCGACACCGACCTGCTCCGCGACCACAACAGCCCCGAGGCCATGGAGATGATGCGGGAGATGTCGCCGCTCGGCAGGCTCGGACGGCCCGAGGACGTCGCGGACGTGATCGGGTTCCTCGTGGGCCCCGACGGTCGGTGGATGACCGCCCAGAACCTCCGAGCCGGGGGTGGCATCCGGTAGAGGCTGGCCGCCCATCAGGACCGGCCCTCGTCAGACCAGAAGAGCGCGTGCACCTGCTGCCGGCATAGTCGATGACCAAGGCTGACGCCGGCCAGGATCGTCAAGATGACGCAGACCCACAGCGCCCGATGCCGATCGTGAGCGGGATCGGCTCCGGGTCCGTTGGCGACACGTGTGGGCAGCCACCGCCCGGCACCGCCCTCTCAACCCCCCTGACTCATCCCGTGACCACTCCGCCGCCGCGCCCACGGCCTCAGTTCCGGGCTCGCCATGATCGACCAACGAACGTCGTCGACCGCAACAGAACGATCCATCAGCGCCAAGCCCGACGACCGCGATGCCCACCAGCGGCGGGCACAGATCAGACGGATATTTCCGCTGCATCAACCGTAATTACGTATATTGGAACCGGCCCGAGCGGAGCATAATGTGCGTAAAGCGCAATACTATTTTAAATACATTTCATGATGTTTCGTGTAACCCGACGTCCGCCACCTCAGGTTGACCTGAACGACCCCTTCAAGGAGGTAAGCCTTCCTCGCTGGTCTCGCCAATCAACAATCAAGGGAGAACCTCTGTGGTACCATCACGCGAACTTACGGCAACCTTGAGGAGGCTTGACTTGACGGGACCGAGGTACGTTGGCAGGCATTCAATTGCTATTGGCTGCCTGGCAGCAGCCATTGTTTCGGTGTCACCGCTGGCGCTGAGCCAGGCGGACGGCCAGGCTCGCTGGGCTAGCGCTGCATCGGCAGCGCCTAACCTCCTACTCAACGGGTGCTTTATTGCCCCTGGAGTGGGGACAGCGGCGCAGTACTCGGGGAGCTACGTGGGTGTCTCGGCTGGCCAAACTGGAATTCCTGATTGGACGGTTGGGGGCGGCGGAGTTCAGCCGGTTGGTAGATACTGGCCAAAATCCCCGGGGTGCCCCGGGTCCCTTTGGCTCGCGGACGATAGTCCCGGCTTTGTCTCTCAGTCGGTGCCGACCACGCCCGGCGACCAATACCTGCTTCGATGGGAGGGCGGAGGCACGGGCGAAACCGAGAGCCCAAACCCACTTCATGTTTTGTGGGGTGGCGTCACGGTAGCTGTACAAAAGACGCCGACGACTAGCTGGGAGGCCGACCAAGTACTCGTCACGGCGACCAAAGCAAGCACAACACTGGAGTTCTCAGCCAGTATGTCCGGCGGAGGCGACGGGCCGACTATCGGTTCGGCCTCGCTCACCCTGGTACCAAAGGTACCGAAGGTATCAAAAGTCAACGGTTTTGTAGCAAGCGGCCTGACAGGGCCCTATGGTTCTGCAGAAGCGTCCATGCTCAAGCAGCTTCCCAGCGTGGCAGAGGTCCCGTCCTCCGCACCTGACTGCACGATCCAAGCATCTGGCGCCAACCAAGTGAACAGTGGTGCCGGTTTGCAGCTCGTGTGGACCATTGCGCCCAGTACCGCGTATTTGAAGGAAAGTGCCGTGGCGCGGGCATCAGCGGCACAAAAAGTTGAGCAGTACCTGACCAACCTCATGGCCAGGAGCATGAGCCTGTACTCAACGGCGCTCCAGGCAGAACGTGTGCCTGAGACTGGTGCCAAGGACTTCGCCAATTCGTGGTCGGTCGAGGTCAAGTCCATCAGCACGACCGGCTCGCTGATGACCTTCAGCCTTACCGCGTCTAAGGCCGGGACGGTCCCGACCCCGACGTGGTCCAATGTCCCAGGGGTACCCTCGGCACCTTCCAAGAGTGCGGCCACAACGGCGCTAGCGGCACTGCTTTACTACAGCAAGACGGTTGCCTGACGACGGTCAAGGCCGTCGTAGTCGCCGCTGCATCGGCGCAATGGGCCGCTGCAGCGGCTATGCATTGAGCTCCTTGACGACGTGGACAGCATTAGCGATAAAGGCGGGGACCTTTACGGTGTAGCCAGATAGTCCATAGACTATATTCATAAAGATCTGGACCTTACCCTCTTGAGCGAACATTCCGGCACCTGAGATCGACCCCGGATAAACACAGTGGTAGCCGATTACGCCCTGTTCTTCGAAATGCTTGATGCTGCATGCCCTAAAGACCCTCTTTACGCTCGGGGGAGGCCCTCCTACCAGCGTGTTGGCGGGGGTGACCTTTCCGGGCTCCAATGTATATTCATTCGAAGTGATCTCCTGCGGGCTTGGTATGGTCCACTCACATTGGTCCGGAGTGGATATCGTCTCGTTGAAACGCGAGGCGTCGATGATCGCCGCAACTTGCGAATGCGTCAACAGCGAGCAGGCGGACCGCGGGCCGCAGGCGCAGCGTAAGCTCCGGGTGCCAAACCCACGACGAGCGCTCCCGTAGTCATGGTGATGCGGCCCAAGCGGCCACCCCAGGCCTGCATCCTCTCTCCGGCGCGGACATGAGCCATACTCCTCTCCAAGAGCTGGCGTGGCTCGACGGAGCCCGGGGCACAGTGTCCTGCAGACTAGTACAACGACCAATCCGGGCAAGCGCCACGACGCTTCGACCGCCACTGGTGCCCTTGCGCGACGTGCAGGAGGCAGCTTCCCACGCCGACCCCCGCACAACAATGCGCGACGACCGTGCGAGGATTTCGCACTACCGCCCCGCCACTTACGTGGCCGGGGCTAGCCGCTAGCCCCGCTCCGGTGTTCTGGGCGTCCTCGGGTCCGTAACGGTGCCCGGACCGGCCGTGCGCGCGATCGCCAAATATGGCGTTCCTAAAAGGGTTCTTGCCGACTCCTAGGTGGCGACACATTAATAACAGTTAGGCGGCGCGAGTGGAGCTGGTGGGGGCAGGGGAGATGGACCTAGCCGAGTTCCGGGCCGCAAAGGCCGCCAACGACCGGGCCATGCAGGCCCTACGGGAGATGATGGCCCGCTCGGCCGAGGACGAAGCCTTGCAGCGCACGAGGGCCGAGGCGGTGGACCTGCGGGCCAGGTGGGACGACCTCGACATCGACAGTCGGCGGCGGGTGGTCCAGGCGCTAGCCGAACGCATCGAGGTTGGGCCAGCGGTCAAGGGGAGGAACTTCTACTCCCCGGACCGGGTGAAGGTGACGTACCGCTAGTTCCCTAACCGGACGGTCAGGCCGCTCAGGGGCCTCCCTGGGGGCGCACTCCTCCCGGCAATTGCATCGGTCGCTTAGCTGACAGCTATGACAGCGCGACGATCCTTTCGATATCCCAGAAGGTGAACTGCGGCTGTGGGCGCCCAGCTCCTTCTAAGGCTGGTGTTAGCCGCTTGTCAGGATGATCACGCCAACGGCACTGTCGTTGATGACGCTGGGTGATCATGTTGTCGTCAGCGGCAGTAGCGATGGCCATGGGGCTGCTCGTGTTGTCGGTGGCGGCGGGCGGGCCCGTTCGGTGCCCACGCCGGAATAGACAGATTGGTCGTCCAACGCGTGGACGCGCCCGGCACGGGGTTCGCTGAACGCGGACCGTCGCAGTTCCCGATCAACATCGGTGCCGACCACGAGTAGCAGCCGGCTCAAAGACCGGAGTCAAGGTTGTCCTCGGCTTCGCCTGTGGGCGCTCCACCGTTGACACCGGCACGCCGGCTGCTACGGGGCTCCTAGGCAAGCTGACGGGCAGCTTGCTGTTGTCAAAACGGCCGGTGCTGATCGTGGGCGCGGCTCAGCAGCGGGAGGGAAAGGGGGTCAGTAGCGCGACGGGGGCAGCAGCTCCATGGCGACACGGCCCGTGTGGACGTGGTCGTCTCGGAGCCAGGCGATCACCTTTAGCAGCACTTGGGCCGCCGCGAGGTCGTTCGTGGCAGTGTCGGGGAGCTCGATGGTGATACAGATGCGTTGGTAGTCGATCATTCGGCGCTCATTTCCGCCACAGCCGAGCGCGCGGCTTTGTCGTCGACTATGGCTGCCTTGGCCGCATAAGCAGCAACGAGGGCCTGGCGGGCGAGGTTGTTGACAGCGCGGGGCAAGCCTCGGGCCGCCTGGTGCAGCCGGGCGACGGCATCGTCCGAGAACAGAGTGTCAGTGCGCCCTGCCAATTTGGCGTGGTGCGAGACGTAACCCGCGGTCTCCTCGGGGCTCATGGGCGGGACCACGTAGCGCAAGGCGAGGCGCTGCTCCAAGGCTGCAAAGCTCCCCAGGCGAAGGCGCGCCCGTAGCAAGGGCTGCCCGATCAGCACGAGCGCGAACTGGTCGGCACTGTCCATTTCGCTGCTCGTCAAGAGACGCAGCTCTTCTAGCTGGGCACTATC